>LNDT01000009.1 GCA_001464715.1 Bdellovibrionales bacterium Ga0074137
CGACTCACGCACGTCGAAGCTGAGCGCTTGCGCGAAGCTGACGCAATTTTCACCTGCCAGGGAATCGCGCAGGCTTTTTGCCCGAATCTTGAAGAACGTCTGGAACCTTGGCTTTCTCGATGCCAAACGGACATTCGAAGCGCATTCTATAGAAAAGCTTCGATAAGGCTTCGCGCCTTACAAGCCGAGTAAATAGAAAACGACGGCACCGCTATGACAAGTCTCAAAAAACACATCCCGCGCGATGCGATTCTTTTTATGCTTATCGCCGGTCTATGTTTCGCACTCGTTCATGCGGCCGTAAAACTTGTCCCAGGAATTCCCGTTCACGAAATTGTCGTCGTTCGCGCCGTGATCTCGATTGCGATGACCTGGTGGGCGCTAAAACGCTTGCGACTTTCCCCCTGGGGTCAGAATCGTCCCATGCTAGTTTTTCGCGGTGCCGCTGGAACTGGCGCCTTACTTCTATATTTTTACACCATTCAAAAAATGCCTCTGGCGACCGCTGTGACGATTCAGTATCTACACCCGATTCTCACCGTGATTCTGGCAACGTTTCTCTTACGAGAACGCGCCAGCTGGATGCAGTGGCTCTGCTTTGTGACAAGTTTCATAGGAGTATTTCTCGTCCGCGGATTCGACACCAGAGTCGCACCGTTCGACTTAGCTTTGGGCATAGCGAGCGCGGTTCTTTCGGCGGTCGCCTACAACCTCATCCGAAGCCTTCGCCATGAAGATCACGCACTCGTTGTTATGTTTTATCTTCCCCTCGTGAGTCTTATCACCGTTCTTCCGTGGACACTTTTTCATTTCGTTTGGCCGACGTCTTTTGAGTGGCTCGTCTTGATCGTCATTGGCGTCTTCACGCAAATCGCGCAGTACTTTATGACCCGCGCCTACCAAACCGACACGGCCGCCAATATTTCGAACCTCAATTATCTTGGGATATTCTATGCAAGCATCATTGGATTTTTCGTGTTCGACGAGACGCTGATGGGGCTTTCGTTGATCGGAATCGGAATCATTGTCGTGAGCGCCGTTTTCTCGACGCGCCTCAAATCCGCCCCAAGTCCTTAGCGGTTTGCCCTGAGCCCTAAAACGTCGCCGTTGATGGCGCTGTTGCGCCCTGGCCTCTAAATCCCCTTGGAAGGCCGGAAAACACGGTCACTTCAGAGCTCCAAATACATGATTTTATTAGATTTTATGAGTCTGCGTTGGCCGTAGAAAAACCACTCTCTGGTCCGAAACTTGTACTAATGAGACTTGTTGGGTCGCTAACGACCCGAAGTATTTTTAGCCCGGGAGGATTTATGAAAGTTCGTTCAGTTTTTAAAATCGCAGCTCTTTATGTTTTCGCATTAACCACAGCGGTCGCTTGCGGAAAATTTGAAACCGCAAAAAACGGAACACGCGGAACCACGAACGGAACTGGAACCGTCGTTGTCGACGGCACTCCGGGTCCTGTTTCGGCGTCAAATATCAATTTTGACCGCGTTGAACCTACCGTTATCAACCTCGATGACTACATGAACAACGTCTACAGTATTCAAGTCGACTTCACTCACGGTTCGCGAAAATTTAAGTATGACCTTTTCCCGCAACTCTATCCTCGAACACAAGACGGCGTCGAATTCGTCATCGGTTCGATGGACTACAATCTTCAAGGCGTGTGTGGAAATAGCGACTGCTCGAAGTACGCTGTCCTCATCGACGTGACCGATACCTCAAACGGAACTCAGCTTCAGCGCGTTGAGTACTGGGATCGCACGATCAGCGCAACGACTCCGCAAAAACGTCTGACTGACACTGACTTCCGAACTGTTAGCGACGCTTACGAAGCCTTGTCTTTTCAATCTTTGAACTAGGCATAAGCGACGCCGGGCTAAGCGATCGTTTTATTCTTAAACTTCTCAACCGCACCGATGAGCTCACGCAAAATGCCGGGCTCATCAACAGCGTGGCCCGCATCGGCCACAATCGTTAACGTGGCCTCCGGCCACACGCGGTGCAAATCAAAAGCATTTTTCACCGGGCAAACGACATCATAGCGACCGTGAATGATCACCGCAGGAATATGCCGAACAGCATCTACTTTTCGAAGCAGCTGATCATCGGACTCAAACCAACATCCATTCGTAAAGAAGTGACACTCGATCCGCGCCAGCGCGACGGCCATCGCATCGCCGGTGAACTTCATAAACGTCTTCTCGTCGGGAATCATATGGACCGTGGCGCCTTCCCAGCCGCTCCACGCTTTCGCAGCTTCCAGTCGCACGCTTTCGTCGGGACTTGTCAGTCTTTTGTAAAACGCAGCGACCAGATCACCGCGCTCGGCGACGGGAATGGGACGAAGGTACTCTTGCCAAACATCGGGAAAAATCCGGTCAGCCCCAGTCTGATAGAACCACTCGATCTCTTCTTTACGGCAAAGAAATATTCCACGAAGAACCAGATGACTCACGCTTCGCGGATGAGTCTCGGCATAGGCCAGCGCCAAGGTCGATCCCCAGCTTCCGCCAAAGACCATCCACTGTTTCACGCCCAAGTGCTTTCGCAGCCTCTCAAGATCCTCGACCAAATCCCACGTCGTATTGTCGCGAAGGTCCGCGTGCGGACGGCTTTGCCCAGCGCCACGCTGATCAAAAAGTATGATGCGAAAATGTGATGGATCGAAAAGTCTTCGATGAAATGGCGAAAACCCAGCTCCTGGTCCGCCGTGAAGAAAAACGACAGGTTGACCATCGGGGTTTCCGCACTCTTCCACATAAAGCTCGTGAATATCAGAGACTCGAAACCAAAACTTTTGGCGCGGTTCGATCTCTGGAAAAAGAAGGCTATCGCCTTCGCTTGATTTATCGACCTGAATGTCTGCCACGTTGACCTTTCTCGTTCTTCACACTGCTGGGACTAGGTATCGATTTCGTCCGATGGCGATACATCGCTCAGTTTTTTGGTCGACTTCGCCCCTAGCTCTCGAATTTTTTCCGCGCGACTGGCCAAATTGCCAGGCCCTTCCGTCAGCTTCCGCCGCGCTTGTGAAACGCGTTCAGAGGCCCGTTCCAAATCGCGGTCGATGTCGGCCAGATCCGTCGAAAACTGAACAAACTTGTCGTAAAGCTTCCCCGCTTCATCGGCGATCTTAAGTGCGTTCTTATTTTGTCGCTCGCGGGCCCACAGCCCGGCGACCGTTTTTAAGGCCGCATAAAGAGTTGTCGGAGAAACAATCACAACTCCGGCGTGCGCCGCTTCATCCAAAAGCGAAGGCTCTGATCGTAACGCCTCCATCCACGCCGGCTCAATGGGAGTGAACATAAATACAAACTCCGGCGACGAAGCTTCGTTCAGCTGAAAATATTTTTTCCCACCCAAGGATTGAGCATGGCGCCGCAATGAAGTTACATGCTCACTCATAGCCTTTGCGCGATCCGCTTCGTTCTCTGAGCGGCACACACGGTCCCAGGCCGTCAGCGAAACTTTGGCATCGATCACTATCGCTCGGTCGCCGGGAAGCCGAACGACGACGTCCGGCCGCAGGACACGTCCTTCATCATCGGTCATCGACGCCTGAAGGTCGAATTCTAACCCTGCGCGAAGTCCGCTGGATTCCAAAATGCTCTCGACAATAAATTCGCCCCAATCTCCTTGCACTTTCGAATCGCCGCGAAGGGACCGAGACAAAAGACGCGTCTCTGTTGAGAGGGACTGAATTTCTTTTTCAAGATGAAATCGTTCGCGACCTTCACGATCATAGGTCGAGCGAACCAAAGTTTCGAAATCTTCGAGCTTTGATTTTAGCGGGCTCCAAATGTCGGCGCTCTCGCGTTCAAGCCTCAGAGCGGTGGCGGTTCGCCACTGCCAAACCGCAAGAGCTGCAAAAATAAGTGTTCCCGCGAGGCCAAGTCCGGCAGCGATTCCTAATTCCATAAAACTATCCTGCTCGGACCTGAGGCCTTAGGCCAACAGAAAAATACCTACGACCATCGCCGTCGCGGCCATAACTTTCTGAACCGAGATCGTCTCTTTCAATGCAAAGCGACCGATCGCCAAAGACAGAAGCATCGTGAGCGAGCGCTTGACGGCCTCAAAAAGGCCTACGTGTGAAACACTGATTACACCTTTGATCTGAAAATAGAGTCCAAACGATGCCGTAACAGCTGCGATCAAAATCCACGGCCAAATCTCGCGCAGAAGCTGACCAAATCCATGAAACTGCGACCGAAGATCACGCCGTAAGACGGCGACAAAACCCAGACACAAAGCCACGCCAACACACTGGGACCCCACATAGGCTGAAAGCGAAACTTGACCACTTTGCGTGCAAGCCCTGTCGAAAAACGGAACGATAGCCCACATCAGCGCCGTGAAGCTCATCATTGCAATCGCTGCGCGCTCTTTGGGTAAAGGCTTTCGTCCCTCGCCCTGCCAGCCAAGCCATAGAGCTGCGACCACAACGATAACGACAGCGATGATCTGCTTAAGATTGAGCGCTTCTCCGAAACTAATCCACCCGGCCGCGGCCGCAAGTGCCGGCGAAAGTGAAAGTAGCGGAATCACCAACGTAAATGCTGCGCGCTGAACGGCCAAAATGAAAAGCACATTGGCGACGGAATTGGCCAGGATGCTGAGACCCGCGAACAAAAACCACTTTGAGTCTTGCTCGAGAATCGCAGCGAACCCTCCAAATGGTAGACAAAGCAAAGCTTGCGTCACCATGATTGCGACGACGGCTGGAATCGCGGGAAGAGTTTTTCCCACTTGGCGCCTTGAAAAATCAAAAAGAGTCCAGCCGACGGCTGAACCCAATGCGAGAAGTAGCACTTAGAACTTTGCGAGCAGCGAAACTGTCGTTGTCGTATCGCCTCGGATTTTTCCTGCGGGAGGAAGATTCACATGCTCATACTTCCACGCAATTTTGCTGGAGAGCATGCTCGAGATCGCTGCCGAAAGCGCCGTTTCCGTCACAAGACGCCAGTCTTCGCCATTTTTGAAGTTCGGCTGGTACTTGGTTTCATGCGAAATGTCTGATGTCGCACCGATTTTGATTTTGTAGATCACGCCAACAAGTCCCGACATAAAGGCCAGTTCAGTTTGATCCGTACGATCTTCATGCGTGTAACCAAGCGCTGCTTCTGTTCGGAAGGTTTGAAGATCGGATCTAACCCAAACGTAACCAAGACCGCCCGAAGTAATCAGACGATTGTCGACGCCAGCAAAGCCGTTTTTTAAGTACGTGTGCTCGGCGAAGATATCGAGCTGCTCTGAAAGGCTTCGACCGCCACGACCGGCAACTTCAAACTGCTCTTGTGTCAAAATCTCTTGGCTCACTGTTGTGAGATACTTGCTTTTTAAATTCACAAGCCATGGTGACGGACGGTACGTCACGTCGAACGCAAGACCTGTCGTTTGGTTTTTGGTATTTCCATTGGTGATGAGCGAACTCACCTCAGCTGTTCCTTCAAATTCGGCCGGTGCCGCAACAGGTGCAGCGGTCGTGGCGACATCTTGAGCAAAAGCCACTGGAGCCAAAAAAGTGAGCGCTGCTAAAAGCGCAACGGAAGAAAAACCGAACTTTTTAAGTGCAACTAACATCTGTGAAATCTCCTGATGAAATAATTTGAAACGAATTGAATTCGGCCTAGGCCTTTTTTTCTTCTGGTTTATCGGCGAGCAACTTTTTCGAAAGAAGGAAAATCACGAAAGCGACGATGATGAAGTCCACGAAGGCCGCGATGATTGGTCCAAATCCAAATTTCGTTTCGCCGACTGTGACTGCCAGATTTCGCCAGTCGCCACCGGGTATGAGTAACCCGATAAATGGCATCAAAAGTTCCTTCACAATGGCATCGACAAGGGCGTTCAGTTTTCCGCCGACGATGACAGCAATCGCCAAACCGATAACGCCGTACTGTTTCATGAAAGCTATAAATTCTTTCGCCACCGAGAGTCTCCTTGGGGTCAAATGTCTGGTTGTTTTGCGAGTCAAATTTGGAAGTCCCCGGTCTACAGAACTAACCAGACGTCGACAACACCAATGCACGCTCAAAGACTCGCCGCATCAGTGCTGGGGATTTTGACCGGGCGGTCGAGACTTCTTTGGCGCGAACCCCCTCTTCGAATATCGTAAAAACTAATGGGTCTGTTTCCCTATACTGTTAAAAACCATTTTCAGTTTGGTTACCGCGACCCTTTAACGCTCGAAACGCGCTGGTTCGATCGCCGACGAAGCGATGACGAAGAGTTCGTGGCGCAGTATGGCCGTGCTTCTGAACGAGTGTCCTCATGGCGAGAGGCGAACATACGGGCTGCGACAAGAATCATCGCTCAAGCGACCGATGACGGTCTGAAACCTGTGATCTGCTACAGCGGCGGGCTCGACAGCGAAGTAACTCTTGTCGCAATGGTCGAAGCACTGCTGAAACTTCCGACAGCCCAGCGAATTCCGATCGCAGTCGCAACACTTGCCGATTCGAAGGGTCTTAACGCTCACGACGTCGAGTACGTTGAAAAGTTTCGTCGAGCCCACGAGGCCCAGTGGCAAAGTGCCGGTCTTTCAATTTCATTTGAAAGTTATCCGGTCGATATTGAGGCGTTTCTAACGAGCGAAAAACTTCCACTGATCTTTGAAGAAACTCAGATGCTGAGTCCCATTCTAAATTCGCACATTCTGCTTTTTGAAAAGATCTTCGAGCGGTTCCCGAAAGCGCTTCCGATTCTTGGGCAAGGCGAACTTTATTTGAGTCGCGAAAGTTCTGGGGCGTCTGTTTCTGCCGCTGGTTCTGGCAGCGACTATGTCCCCGCCTCATGGTCTGTCGTTGAAACGGAAACCTCTGTGGTCTCTATCGCTATTTTTTAGGGCGAGGTCGGCCAGCGATACCGGGTTTTTTTCAATACCTTCCAGAGCAGTTTGAATCTCAGCTTCGAACAAATCCAGTACTTCATGAGCTGATCTCAAATTTGAGATTTGGAAAACAAGGGACGCGCACATCAAAAGCCGAAATCATCGCGATTGACTACCCCGAACTCGAAGCTCGTCCCAAGTTCACGGGCTTTGAAAAAATCGAACCTCTGCACGACGAAATTCGCGAGCGGTACGGTCGCAAACACCCTGCACTCGAATCAAAATGGTCGATGGGTGTTTTTGATCTCATGCAAAGCTTGCGGCCGCGAATGCAAGGATCCGTGCATTCCGGCGATTGGCGCTTTGGTTGGGGGCAAACCAATGACGTGGCTTCAAGCCGAGGCAGCGCCGACGACTTCTTCGCAACGGAATGGACGCTGGACCCACGCGAAACTCCCTATCCAGCAAGTGTAGCGAATTTTGCTACCGCCCTTCGTGAGCTCGCTTCCGACGACTCCGCGGAGGACGCCGCGGAGGACGCCGCGAATGGCGCCCCGAATGACGCTTTCATTCTTCACGATGGAAGTCTTGTCGCGCGAGTCTTCGCAGCAGCATTAAACCGAACGCCCGAAGCCGATGTCGACATCGACACCTTCACAGAAAATTTGAACGCTAGCGACATCTCACGGTGGCGACTCACGCACGGCGCGCTCGACAGCGATAGCTTAGTACTTCTGATGTGGGCGGAACGATGGAACAAGTCTGAATCTGCGACTAAGTCTCAGCGCTCTTCACTTTTGATTCCGCGTCTGCAAACCAGATTCGTAAATGCCGAGTACGACCGTTCGCTCGAAGCGACACTTACAAAACCACGCTTTGTCTGGGTCGAAAACGAACGGATGGCGCTGATGACCAACACTCTAGCCGCAATCAGTACTGCGTCTGACAATGCCTTCTCTTCAAAGTTCCAACAACCTTGGGCGTCGTCGAAGCTAACGTCTTTGATCATTGACGCCATCCGAAATTCCGGCTGGCTTGAGTCCGACGAGCCCGGCCCCGCTGCCACACGCGTGGTGGATGAGTTTCTCGAGACGGTCCTTCGCGAGCTCGGCGAAACATCCGAAATGAAATCTCGCGCGCGCGTACGAGAGGTTCAGTTCTCGAAACTTCGATCCAAGGTTGAGACGCTACTAAAGCAATGCCATCTTGAGGCTCCGCGGTACTTTACATCCCCACGAACTCTCGACAGAGGACATTCGGGAATTTCAAATCAGCCGCTTCTGGTTCGTTTGTCCGACCTCGCTTTCCACGGAAAAAGTCTGAAAGCCGTCGAAGATTCGGTGTGGCTCGACCACGCGCGAGTTGCGGACCCAGACATCTCATTGCCTTCAAATCTATTTTTCAATCAAACGACTGAGGGTTTTCGACGCCTCGACAAAAATTTGAGGTCAAGTTTCGCGCGCACTCATCGCGGTGAAGATGTCGCGTGGGCGCATCTTTGTGTTCAATCGCTTCCACCTTTCGGTCGTCTAAGAATTCGCGGCGTGACCGTGAGGCCGGATCTTTTGCGCAAAGGGCACGCGACCGAGTTGATTCGTTCACTGACGGAAGCTTGCAAGACGCTTGGACCCGACGGTTTTTCTGGAATCGATGTGTTTGCTGCTCCCAATGTCGCAACGGCATTTCTTCGCGCTGGGTTTGTTGAGGACGTGAAACGCGTCACCAGAAAAGAAGAAACCGTCGACAAAGCCTCGGGGCAGCTGGTCGCGACCGAATGCGATCTGACTCCGCTCAGCTTGGAGTTCGAATCATGAGTCAGAAATTTCCATGGCTCGATTCCGAATTCGCTCGGGCCCGGTGGATGTACTGCCTAGGAATCATTTATCTCACCGTCGGATACCTTGCGACCAACGAGCTTGCGGCCCTAAATCCGTGGGGACGCCCCGCACTTCCGATCGCTACCGAATTCGACAAAGCACTTCCGTTCACGGCGTGGATGGTCGTCTTCTACATCACGTACTACCCGCTGCTTGGAGTGCCGCTTCTTTTGGCGCCACATCCCGTGTCGATGGCTCGATTGACCCTGGCGCAAGTCGCGACGCAGTCGATGGCTTTTGTGATATTCATTTTATTTCCAACACCGATCGATCGACCCGTCGCAGTCCCGGTCGAGGGCGTCTTTCATACGATTTTGGATGTTTTGTTCCGTGCGGATCACCCCTACAATACTTTTCCCAGCATGCACGTCGGGCAGTCAGTTCTTGTGACTTTATTCTTCTTAAAATACTCGGCGCGCTGGCCATTTGATTCTGTTTTTGCGAGACGCGATCATCCCGATATCAGCAGAAACCGCTTCGCATTCTGGGCGGTCGCAATCTTCGCAGTTCTCTCGATCATGATCACCGTGAGCGCCGTGCTCATCAAGCAGCACTACATCGCCGACGCCATGTCCGGCGCCCTTATCGCATGGGCCATGGCCTGGGTCTTTTTTTTCGGGTGTCGAGAAGCACCAGCGTGCACGCGCGCTGGGCTTTGAACCCACCAAACTCGTTTTAAACTGCACCGCCGTGATAGAAACCAGGTCTCTTTATAAAAAGAATTAGGTTTCTACTTTTCTGAAAAGCAACAAATATTGTATGATACAATAGTAAAATGGTGCCAAAATGAAAGAAGTAATTCAGGCCTTCGATGACTTCTTGCTTTCAAAGCGTCTTACGTTTGAGGCCGTTGTTATCGGTGGCGGCTATCGCAAAGGCTAACGAACTTGATCTTCGATTGCGTGCGATCGGATTTCGTTTTTCCGAAAAAAGTCCCGACCGCAAAAATCAGTCAACCGATCGAGGACC
>LNDT01000010.1 GCA_001464715.1 Bdellovibrionales bacterium Ga0074137
AACCTAAATCTCGCCTGCGTCGCCGAGGGCCTTGGTTGCTGCACGATGGGGGCTCCTCTTGAAATTAAAGAAGAGGTCGATCGGTTTCTTGGAGTCGATAAACTCCCCGAGCACAAATCGGGAAATCTCGAACTTCTCTGCGGCGTCGTCCTTGGCTGGCCCGATCACGATCCACCCAAAGCCTCGCGACAGCTTGAAGACCGAATTCACTATCTTTGAAGGCCTGCGAGGGCTCATCTTCGGCACCTTGCGAGTAAAAGATACCAGATCGAAGGGCCGAGGTTGGTACGTTTTCGATATCGTGGAGTTGGCGTTTGGCGTATTTCCTGCCTCTTGATACGAAACTATCTTAATAAGACCTGGTGAAATCTGAATCGTAAGTGATTGTTCAATAAATGTATTTCGGGAGAACCCATGCAGAAATCTTTGTCTCTTTTGGTCCTTGGTGCTGTTGCTTCGCTTGTTACATCGGCCCTTCCTTCGGCGACTCTTGGCGCTTCGATTGAGCCGTTAGTTATTGAAAGCATTCGCTGTGTCGGCGGGAAGGCGAACGACGAGCTCATTCAAGAGCAGATTGGCAATGTCGGGCAGCGGACGTCGCGCTCGTACGTCGAGTCGTTGATGTCCAAGTTCAATGGCCCAGACTTGGCGGCACGCGCTTATGCGGAATCAACTTCGAAGCTGGTTGTTGTTCTTCGAGTCGATGGAGCTGACGACGGGCTTTGCCGCAACGGTGGCCAAAAAACCGATATCATTTTCGCTCTGAAAAAGTAGAAAAACAGAACAGCAGGATCGATGGGCGCGAGACGAAACATTGTTTTCAATTTTCTAATCGCGCTGTCGATTTCCGCATTCAGCTTCGCCCCTTCGCCGGCGATGGCTTCAAAGTTTTGTGAGAATCTTTGGCGCTCCAGCGAAGCACCGCTCTTTGCGGAAAAGCTCACGTCAAACCGGCTCGAGCTTGAAGCGCTGGGTCTGGCACGGGTCGACGACACGCTCGCGATTTGGACGCATCCGGATGTTCAATTTTTTTTCGCTCCGACACGGACACTTTCTCGAAGTTCCGTCTCAGATATTCTGACTCAGTCCGATGTTCGTCATTACGGTCTGTACTATATCGGACCCTTTCCTAGAAAAAATTTGATGGGCACAGTTTCCCTTCGCTCCCACCCAAAAGAGATGGGGGGTGGAAAATTGCGAATCGACGTCGGCCTCAGCGTCGCGATTCATCCTGCGTATTCACGACAAGGCATCGCGACAGAAGCCCTTGAGCGAGTGATTCAGCACGCCCTCGAGCAACCCAATGTTGAAACTTTAAATGCTGATGTCCTTACCGGAAACGAAGCTTCAGTGGCTGTTTTTGAAAAGCTAGGATTTTACGAGGGCCGAAGCGGCAATGCGAACATGAGACGCTTTACTTTTTCGCGCTGGAACCGACTCCGTTGATCGCCACAAAACTCAAGTTTCGTCCGGCTTTTCCGCTATCGCGTCGGTAAGACGACCAGTCGTGAGACGACATCGTATCCACCGGGAATGTTTCGATCCGATCTGTTGGAACTTGAAACTTCACGAGCTGTTGTCGCACGATACTTTCGAGATCAATTTTTCGTTTCGAGGAGTCCTCGGGATGAGAAAAAACGACGGATGAGGGATCCGTGAGTCCGGCGGCTTTTGCGGCCGCAAAAAGATCCTGCGCGACGTCCAGTCCGACATCGAAACTTTCCTGCCGAATGTGTGGACCGATCATCACTTTCATTTTTGTTGGTGCGTACCCTTTTTCAAGAAGGAGCCGCACGGATTTGGAAACGATTCCGGACCGCACTCCTCGCCAGCCGGCGTGAATGGCACAGACGGCCCGTGGTAAAGTCACCGATTCACAAGCAATCAAAACCGGCACACAGTCGGCCGTCTTAACGACGAGTCCAAGATTGGGCGTTGTCGTAAAGTGAGCGTCCGCTTCGATCAGTGGTCGTTCCAAATTTTCGGCAGAAGCTGTCGCGCTTGCCGACTCTACGATGATGTCTGAGTGTGTCTGTTTGAGCTGCGCCCAAGAGAGCAGGGGAAAGCGCTTCGATAGGTCTTCAAAGGTCGTAGTCTTGTCGCCAAACCCAAAAATAAAATGATCTGTGACGGAAAATAGAGACTTACTCATTTCGAGTCATCGTTGGGACGTTTTGTGAATCGCTCGACTAAAGGGGCTGAAGAAAATTTTGGAAATTCACAGTACTCGATCAGCGGAAGTAAGTCGGCGGGCCAGACGGATGTGAGTTTCACGAAGTCACCTTCCGTCGGATGATAGAATCCAAGCTCGAAGGCGTGAAGTGCAAATCGCGGCATGTCGCTGATGAGCTTTCTCAAAGCCACAGCCTTCAAAGATCCCACTCGGGTGTCGGCGCCATAAGTTGAATCGCCGACGACCGGATGACCGGCCTCTTTCACGTGGACGCGAATTTGATGCGTTCGCCCGGTCTCAAGTTTTAGTTCGACAAGGCTGAGTCCGGAAGGATGAGTCTGAATAGTTTTGTAGTGGGTGATGGCAAGTTTTGCGTTGGGTTCATCCGCTTTGACAGACGCCGAACGTTTTCGGTCGTCGGGGTGACGCTTCAAATACGATTCAATTTTTCCAACGGCCGGCTTCATTTCTCCAAAAATAACGGCGCGGTAAATCCGGTGCGTGATCTTTCGCTGAAACTGAAGGGCCAGCGCACGTTGAGCGTTTTCATTTTTCGCGATGACGATCAGTCCACTCGTATCTTTATCAAGTCGATGAACAAGCCCCGGTCGAAGTTCGTCAAAGCCCTGCGAGAGGTCTTTCGTGTGATGGAGAAGTGCATTGACCAGCGTGTCTTGGGCGTGGCCGTAGGCCGGGTGAACGACAAGCCCTGCTGGTTTATCGACGACGATCAGGTCTTTATCTTCAAAGGCAATAGTGAGCGGAAAGTCGTAGGGAACAAGAGTCAACTTTGGGATGAACGGAATATGAATCCGGAATATTTCACCGATGGCGACGAGGTGGGATGGTTTTACTGCCGTGGATCCCAGAAAAACCAAACCGCGTGCAAGAAGTCTTGAGGCTTGGGAGCGAGTACCAACGGCCTCGATTCCAGCAAGCGCCTTATCAATCCTTAGCCCCGAATGTTCTGCTGTGATTTCGAAATGGTGAAGGCGAAATTCTTCGCCCGGTAGAAGTGGAGGCAGAGGATCCGAACTGAAAGAATCAGATCCCATACTTTGACGAGTACTTTTCCGAAGCCTTCGCAAGTCCCATGTAGCTCGAAACGACTTTGTGTTCGTCGATGCCCAGTTGGCGTCCAAGTTGAACCAAAAATCCGCGCAAAAAAACAGGCGCTGGAAGATTTTTGAAATCATTCGACTCAAGAGCGATGAGATAAGTCTTTCCGATTCGAGAAGCGACGCTGAGCTTTTCAAGCGAAACTTGTTTGTAGAGCCGCACTTTCTGCAAGTACGGTCCGTCAAACTCTGTGCGAGCTGCGATTTCTTGTTCCAGAGCTTCGTCAATTTTGTAAGTCCCCAAAGGACATCGGCCTGTGTCCGGCGGCATGAGGGGCACAACAGACTCACGTTTACGAACGGTGAATTCACCATTGGTGACCAGGATGCTTTCACGTTTTCCAGTGGCGGCCGCGTGAATTGGATCCATCATCGCAGCTGCTGGGGGCGTCGTCGCTGGTGTCGAAGCGGGTGGAAACGCTTCAGACTTTGTAGCAGTAGGTGCGGGCGATGATCGTTCTTCGAAAGATCCTGGGATCGACGGATCGGGAACTGCGAAGTCAGGAAGTGCACTGTGATGAGCGAAGTCATTCGAGGAGTCAGTTTTTGGAACGCTTGTGAATGGGCGCTGAGGTGCTGAAGATTTCAAACTTGAATCGTAGTTGGTTCGTAAGCCGTGGTTACCGAGAACGGCGTAGGCTTCCTCGATCAGTTTTAAAAGATCGCGGGCTTCGTCTTTTGTGAACATCGAGTAGAGTGCTGGATTGTCTTGAGCATACGTCGCTTTCGCACGTGTGTAAGCTCGGTGCACTTCATGTTGAGGAGCATCGGGAGCCACCTCAAGCACTTCATAATAATTTACGCTTTCTTTCGCACCTAGCATCGCGTCTCCGTCACCCTTAGATGACAGCGCGAAGCGGCGTAGGATTCAACAGGTTCTTTGTGATACCTAAGAACTGGCCGACGATACTTGAGTACGGATATTCAATCACCAAGGGGCGACGCTTCCGCAGTGACTGCCACACGGCGTTATCATGATCGATGTATCCAAGGAAATCAGACTCAATCCCAAAATATTTTCTGCAGACGCTTTTCATAGATTCGCCCAATTCAATATCTTCGCGAGTGCGAACCTGATTGAGCAGAAGGTGCATATGAAAATCGCCGATTTTCTCTTTGAGGCGTTCGCCGACCTGCGGATCTTTTTGCGAGATGTAGCGAATAAGATCGGCGGGACTTTTAATTCCCAACTTATTTTTCGAGTCCATGGCGGTTTCAATCAGACCTTGAATTCCAAGCTCCGATTCGGCGGTGCGCAGTTTTCGGTAGAAGCTCGATTTCATGAAACGATACGCATTTTCAATCGATGTCGGCTCTGGCGTGACTGCGATAATTTTTTGATCAGCCGCTAAAAAGAAATCCAAAGTGTTTTCGCTGGTGCCGGCGCCAAGATCCAGAATGACGTACTGAGTTTGCAGCGTTCGAAGGCCCTCGATAAGCCGCTGCTTATTGTTCGGGTCGAGATCGGCAACATTCAGAGCGTCGTTGAATCCGCTGATGAAATGTAAACCAGGAATTTCAGTCGCTGTTGAAACTTCGGAGAGATTGGTCGCGCGCCCCGAGAAAAAATCAGACAAAGTCTGCGAAGGAATTTTCATTCCTAGGCACGTGTGCAAGTTTGCGCTGCCAAGATCGAGATCGACAAGAGTTACGGATTTACCCATTCGTGTCAGGCAGATAGCAATCGAAGTGCTAATGAAGCTTTTGCCGATGCCGCCCTTACCGCCACCGACGGCCCAAATCGCGGTCGGCGTTTTCGAAGACTTTGTCGGAGTCTTTCCGAAAGCACTTTTTGGATTTAGCTTAAAAGGGTTTGGAGTAAAATCATTCATCCCATTTTCTCTTCGGCGCCGCTGCCCCGAATATAAAGAGGTTGCGCTGCACGCCAGTCAAACAACCGGACCAAGGCCTGGGGATCTGAAAGTGCGGACGAGACGCGAAGGACCCTACCTGCCAGTCGAGCAACAGTGAGTGCGTGAGGAAAATCGAGATGTGGAGCCCTCGGCCTAAAAACATCTCGACCAAGGGCCTGAAGCTCTAAGGCCACAGCATCGGCTGCATCACCGATAAGAGTGATGGGTTGTTTCAAAGCTTTGAGTTTTTTCTCAAGCGTCTTGGTGTCCATCGCTTCCGGCGAGGTTATTTCACCAGCGCCAGAGGCCCAGGCGGCAAAGTTCAGTCCCATCTGCGCGTTGAGAACCGCAACAATGGTATTTTCCCAAGGGGAAAGGCCCGAGCTTCGAGCGCCTTCGATCAGCGCATCGGTTGATCTCACAGTTATGACAGCGCGGCCTGTGCTCCATGCGATGGCTCTCACAGCATTAAGTCCGACGCGAATCCCTGTGAAGCTTCCGGGTCCAACGCCAACGGCCAATGCGTCGATCTTGCTCCATCCACCAGCGACATGAACGGCATCTTCAATGGCAGGGGTCGCGACTTCGGCATGGCTTCGACTGCGAAGCCACTCATTTTGCGCCAGGACCTTTTCGTCGGCCTGATCCGGAGAAAAAAGAACGGCCACCGAACCGGCAGCCGTACTAGTTTCCACAGACAAGAGAGTCGGAATTTTTAATGAACCGCTGTTTGTCACTTAAACCAGATGCGAGAAACATCGTTGAAGAGTGCAAAAACCATCAGTCCCACAAGAAGTGCTGCGCCAACGCGTTGGGCGAGTTCCATTTTCTGCATCGACAGCGGCGCGCCTCGGATGGCTTCGATCGAGTAAAACACGAGCTGGCCGCCGTCGAGGACGGGGACAGGAAGAAGATTCAATACAAAGAGATTGATCGAAATAATCGCCATTGCGAGGAAGAATTCCGAAACGCCCATGCTCCATGACTTTTTCGCCATCTGACCAATCGACAAAAATCCGCCGATATTTTTCGACGACACTTCGCCTTGGAAGAGACGAACAAATCCCATGACAACGGCACCGGACATTTCGCCCGAGCGGATCACACCGCGCTCCATGGCTTCAAGAATATTCCCCGTTGTCGTGTCCACGGTTTGAACATTGTCATCAATGATCATCGGACGAATTCCAACTTCAAAGCGAGATTCCTCTTGGCCATTGTTGTTCATGCGTTTTTTCACGTTGGGAACAACTTGGATTTGCGTCGGAGTTCCCGCGCGCGAAACCGCGAATCGAAGCGGGCTTTCGCCATTGTAAGTTCGGATCATGGAGACCACTTTTTCAAAACTTTCGATCGGAGTCTCATTGATCGACAAAAGTAAATCTCCCGGCTTCAAGCCGGCGCTCTCGGCGGGAGAGCCTTTCTCGACAGACGCCAAGTAAAGTTCTGGGTCGTCAAAGCCCATGGCCTGAAGTGCTGCGAGCCCCGTCTTTCCCTTGGCCGACTTTGGGACCGTAAGACTGAATTCCATGGTCTGCGGTTCTTTTTTCTCGTCCATGAAGCTCTCAAGAAGGCCGCGCTGAACGGTAATCTTGATTTCGGGTTGTTCAGCAAACGTCGAAGCCGACTGAAGAAGTTCTCTCCAACGACGAATCGGTGTTGCGTTGATTTTTGTGATGGTGTCGCCCGTTCGAAGTCCCGCTGTCGCTGCGGCCCCGCTGGTTCCGGCCACCGCTATCGTTGAGGCGCGAGACATGAAAGACAAACCTTCGATGCCGCCAACTTCTTTTTTTACGCCAAGGATAAACGGATTCGGCACAAGTTTTGGTGATGCCGAAATCATTTC
>LNDT01000011.1 GCA_001464715.1 Bdellovibrionales bacterium Ga0074137
CAATACTTCGGCCCTCACAAAACTTTTCGGCTCGATGCCAAAAGGTAAAGAGAACGAAATCGCCCGCCGAAGCGCCATGCCGCCTCCGACGCAGACTCCTCAGGCACCAAGTTTAGCGCCGAAAGCGCCCGCTTCACCCACGACCGCACCGGCTTCGCCACCAACACCTCAGGCTTCGCCACCAACACCTCAGGCTTCGCCACCAACACCTCAGGCTTCGCCACCAACACCACGCGTGCCACCTTCGACCGCAACACCTGCGGCAAAAGAAAATTAGACTCGCATGTTGACGTATGTGCTGAGGCGAATCCTTCTTGCGCTGCCAGTCCTGGTCGGCGTTTCAGCGTTGAGCTTTAGCCTTCTTCATTTTGTTCCCGGCGATCCCGTCGATATTATGCTGGGCGATCAAGCTAGTGCGGCGGATAAAACTCTTTTGCGAAAAGAGCTTGGACTTGATCGACCCTTCACCACTCAAATGGCGGGATTTTTCACGGGCCTCGTTCAATTGGATCTTGGAAAGTCATTGGGCTCACGGCGGCCCGTCGCCGAAGAGATTGCCGAAAGAATCCCCGCAACATTTGAACTTACCTTTGTCGCTATGATCATTGCACTGTCGGTCGGAATTCCTCTCGGGGTGCTGGCAGCTGTTTTTAGAGGAACGATCGTCGAGCGCGGTGCGATGCTGTTTGGTCTCATCGGAATGTCGACGCCAGGGTTTTGGCTTGGGCCTATGTTGATTTTATTTTTCGCGATAAAACTTGATTGGCTTCCCGTCAGCGAACGCGGCGGTTTTGAACACGCTATTCTTCCCGCGCTCACTTTGTCCTTGGGCCTTGCCGCGATTTTGACCCAAGTGACGCGCGCTTCGATGCTGGAAGTTGTCCGCGAGGACTTCATTAACGTTGCTCGCGCGAAAGGCGCTGGCCCCACTAGACTGTGGTTCAAGCACGCGCTTTCAAATGCAATGATGCCGATAATTACGATCATCGGTCTTCAGTTTGGCGCTCTGCTGACGGGAACCGTCATTGTCGAAACGATTTTCGATTGGCCAGGTGTGGGCACACTTCTCTTCCAATCGATTCAGCAACGAAACTATCCGCTGGTCCAAGGCTGCGTTTTGTTTATCGCCTTTACTTATGTGGCCGTGAACCTCATTACAGATCTTGCTTACGCGGCCGCCAATCCGAAAGTTCGGCTGTCATGAAAAAGCGCCGTAGGGTTTCTGGCAAATTCTATTTTGGCCTCACGCTGATTCTCTCGATGGCGTTCCTTGGAATATTCGCGAGCGCCATTTCGTCTTATAGCCCCACCGCGATGGATCTTGCCTCTCGTTACGAAGCGCCGTCGATGTCACATCTCTTCGGCCTTGATCAAAACGGGACCGACGTCTTCGCACAAGTCGCTTACGGTGCACGAATTAGCCTTCGTGTTGCCTTCACCGTTGTTTTTATCAGTGCACTGATAGGACTTTTTGTCGGAAGCCTTGCTGGTTACGTCGGCGGATGGGTCGATCAGATCACGATGCGCTTTCTCGACATGTTCTACGCTTTCCCCGGATTTCTTCTCGCGCTGTCTTTGGTCGCGGTTCTTGGTCCTTCAATTTCAAATCTGATTTTCGCGATGTGTGTGACCGGATGGACGGGTTACGCGCGTCTTGTTCGTGGTGAAATTCTGCACTTAAAACAGCGCGAGTACGTAGTGGGCGCTCAAGCCCTTGGCGCCAACCCAATTCGGCTTATTGTTCGGCACATTTGGCCGAACCTTCTTGGAATTCTTGTTGTTCAGATGACCTTCGGAATGTCAGGCACCATCATCACCGAATCGGGTCTTAGTTTCTTAGGTCTTGGTGCACCGCCGACGGTTCCCACCTGGGGCTCACTTCTGAATTCAGGCCGACGAATTCTGACTGAAGCCCCGCACGTGAGCCTTTTCCCGGGGCTTGCGATTCTTATTCTGGTTCTTGGTTTCAATCTTGTTGGAGATTCTCTTCGGGATTGGCTCAATCCCAGAAAAACCTAAGGTATCTCATGCGCGAAAAAATTGGACCGTCGATGATCATCGGGCTTTCGGGCTTTTCTCTGACGTTGGAGGAAACCGAGTTTCTGGTTCGAGAGAATATCGGCGGCGTTATTCTTTTCAAACGAAACTTTGAAAGCCCTCAGCAGATTTTTGAACTCAGTAAAGAACTTCGTGCGGTCGCAAAACGGAAATCCGATAAGCAGCCCTTCTTTATTTCGATCGATCAAGAAGGCGGCCGCGTCGCAAGGTTTCGCACCCCCTTCACCGAATGGCCTCCAATGGCCGCTGTTGGAAAAATTGATTCGCCCACGGTGGCATTCAAGGTTGCACAGTGCTTGGCGCTTGAGCTGGCCGCGGTCGGAATCAATCTCAACTTTGCACCCTCGGTCGATATTTTCACAAATCCCGCCAACACCGTCATTGGTGATCGGGCGTTGGGGAAAGATGCAGAAACCGTTGCAAAGCTGGGGTCCGCCCTAGTTCGAGGCATGATCAAAGGTGGCGTCATTCCCGTTGCGAAACACTTTCCGGGTCATGGCAATACTTTGATCGATAGCCACGACGAACTCCCGATCGAAAATAAAACCCTCGCTGAACTTGAAGCGTGCGAGATCGAACCTTTCAAACGCGTTTTCAGAGCGCGTCTCGACATGGTCATGAGCTCGCACTTGATGTTCCCGAAAATCGATCCCAAGTACCCCTGCTCACTTTCTGAGATTTTTCTAAAACAGATCCTGCGCGATCAGCTTCGTTTTCGCGGTCTTGTGATTTCAGATGACCTCGATATGAAAGCGCTGACAAAGCACCATGAAAAAGGCGAGATCGCCGTGCGCGCTCTGGAGGCGGGAACAAATATTTTGCTTTACTGCAATGAGCCCGACTCTCCGCCCATCGCTTTGGACGCTGTGGAAAAAGCTGTGCGCGACAAACGAATCCCGCTTCAAACGGTGATCGAAAATGCACAAAAAGTGGCAGCTCTCAAAAAAGATTCCGGCCTCGATTCGATCCCGCTCGACTGGAACCTCGCCGAAAAAATGGTCGGAAACGAATCTCACAATGCACTCTCACAGGCCGTTCGCGACGGCGCTGTCCCCGCAAGCCTCCTCGAGTAGCACGAATGCATGTTGCGCCGTCGACGAAGCAAGTACCGACTCCGCTGGCGGAGAAGTAATTTGCCCCTACGTCGGGACCGAAAACTTTCTTCCATGCGTGAGCTCACATTCCACAGGCCTTCTGCTTCCTGCGACGAAGAGATTCGTGTCGGCATGGCCAATTCGCCCGACCGGCGACTAGGATCATCTTTGAACGGAAAACGTTTGCGATGCATGACGAAAGTGATTGACGCCTCTTGAGTTCAACTTCGCTATTGTCGCTCCGTTTGCGATGCTCTGCTCACAATATCACTTCATGCCTCACACGAGGCCGGACACTGAACGCAAATCCTTACATCTGTTCCACGGTCTTCCGGTCCGAAGAACTGGGCTCACGCAGACTGAGAGCGACGAAACTTTCGAAGTTGAAACCAATGATATTGTGAACACGCCGATTGGAAAATCAAAACAAAGGAACTAACCATCGTGGATCACATACACAACATTACCAGCCAAGAGCTTAACTCTAAAATGCAGTTCGCTGTCCAAGAGGAGCGGCGATGCACTGTTGAAGTCTTGCGACTCCTCCGCGAAATCGAACGCCGTATGGTTTATGCCGAGCTTGGATACCCGAGCCTTTTTGCTTATTGCACAAGTGAACTTGGCTATTCTGAAGCTGCCGCAAGTCGTCGAATCGAAGCGATGCGGGCGATGCGAGAAACCGTAGAGATTGAAAAGAAAATTGAATCTGGAGAACTGAGTCTGTCGGCCGTCTCACAAGCGCGCGTCGCGATTCGCGCTCACGAGCGTGAGACGAAAGTTAAAGTCTCACCGGAGCAAAAGAAGTCAGTGATATTGCAACTTTCAGGACTTTCAAAACGAGCCGCTGAAAAAGTTTTGGTTCGCGAACTGCCGGTGACGTTGAACGCTCGGCCGATTCCGGAGCGCCAACTTTCGAACGGAGGCACGCGGCTGACCTTAGAGTTGACCGAAGATGAGATGGCAGTGATCGAAGACCTCCGTCGACTCCAAAGCAAAATTCAAAACACGAAAGATCTCTTGCTGAATTTGGTAAGAAAGGAAGTCGCCAAGAGAAAACGTGAGCTCGGTGAAGTCCCGCTGATTCGCGAACCTAAACCAAAGGCCAACAAGGACGCTCCCTCTGCAGAAAAATTAGCGACTCCGCCGACCGAGAACGCGCGGCGCTTTTCGGCGTCCGTCAAAAGACTCGCTTGGACGAATTCGAAAAGTCAGTGCGAATATGTTTCTGGAGCCGGCCGACGCTGCGAGGCTCGGCATCGTCTAGAATTTGATCATAGAAAGCCTGTAGCGCTTGGCGGAGAAAGCTCGGCCGACAACGCACGCATACTCTGCCGCGAGCACAATATTCTTCAAGCCGTTCAAAAGCTTGGAGCGCCGGCGATGGCTCCCTATCGTGCGGGACTTGAGCCTTAGGGTTCAAAATGTGGGGTCGGCGCTCGTCGCCACATCGAAAGTTTGAACCGAGTCGAGACCTTCGATTTTTGCTGCCGATCCCTAACCGCTCGTCCAAGAGAGGGCGAAGGTGGGGCCGCGTTTGGTCACCGGCTTTGTAAAGGACGCCTCCCAGCTGAGGGCTCGACGATTTAAATTAGCCCCCATCGTCCGTCGGACAGGTGGCAAGTGGCACAGCCTTTGGACCTCAACACGATGGAGGTCCCCCATGAGTTCATCGGAATCGTCTTCGCGACGCTCGCGCTCATCGACCAGTGATTCGAGTGGCGAAACGTCAAATTTGTCGGTGCAGCGCCGCTCGGCTCGTACCATGGGTTGCGTTGGGTTTTCAGTCGTTGCACACGCGGCCTTCTTAGCAGCACTTGCCCTTTCTCAAGAGCACATCCCTGAGATGATGGGAAATTCTGGCGTCGAACTTGTCGCCGGCGCAGCCAGTGGTTCAGAAGGCAGTGTCGTGTCGCTGGTCGACGCAGGCTCGTCTATCGAGACGCCGGTTCAACCCACAGCCGCCCCAAAATCAGAACCATCAGGAATTTTGACCGACTCTTCCAGCGAAGTCGCATTGCCAAAGCCCATACAAGAACCGCAGAAAACTTTGCCGGAGAAAGCACTTCCTCCTAAAAAGGCGATCGTTAAGACACCTGTCTCGGCACCCACGGTCACCCCCGAAGTCGCGCCCGAGCCGACGTCGGAAGCGAAGCCCGAAACCGCACCAAGCCTTACATCTGACGACGAGGCGGCACCGGTTCTTTTAGCTAATCCGCCCAGCGATACACCGTCGAGTGATCGTCCAGAGATTGAATCTGCTTCCGCTGCGGAAGCGGTTGAAGAATTGCCCGCGAAAGTCGAAGCCGAAGCTCAGCCCGAACCAGCACCGACCATCGCTGAAGTCTCGGCGCCAACGGAAGCTATTGCGGAAACACAATCAGAAGCTCCGGCGCAAGCTCAGGCCTCCGCACCTCAAGTTATTTCTGAGAAACCAGAACCATCTGCTTCGCAAGTTTCAGCGGCCGCAGGATCAGGTTCTGGCAGCGGCTCTGGACAACAGGCCTCGGCGAGCGGACAAGGCTCCGCGATCACCGGACCGATCCGAAATTCTAACGACCTGAAAGCTCTGCGTGGAAATCCGAACCCAGTTTACCCAGCACGAGATCGCCTCGGACGCCGACAAGGTACGACTGTTGTTCTTGGTCGGATTTCGCCCGAAGGCCGAGTGACTGATATTAAACTCGAAAAAAGTTCGGGATCACCTTCGATGGATGCCGCTTCTCTTCAGGCCTTTCGAAACTGGCGCTATCAGCCCGGCCAAGAAGGTTGGGTTCGAAAGCCGTTTGAATTCCGACTGGTCGGCGATGCGATGGAAGTCCCGTCGCCGCTTGGCAAAGGTTTGAAGCGATAGCGCAGAGCCGGGCCACGGCCACTGAAGCCCCTTGCAACCGTAGGAATGCACTGAAGTATATTAAGGATCTAGAAGCGGCCGGCTTTCAAAGAGGTCAGGCCGAAGCGCAAGTTCAAATGGTATTGGACGCTCTGGAGGGAGACCTCGTGACAAAAAGCGATTTCGCCGTTTTCCAAGAGCGCTTGGAAAGTCGATTTTCACAAATCGACGGCAAGTTCGTTCAGCTTCAACAGTTCATTCACAGCGAAATTACCCAGCTTCAGCACTCCACGCGAAGTGAGAACGTCCAGCTTCAGCAGTCTCTACGCAGTGAGATCGGCCAGAGTCAGCAATCGCTACGCAGTGAGATTAAAGAAACAGAGTTTCGACTGGTCACTCGAATCGGGTTTCTTGTTGTCAGCACGGTTTCCATTGCCGTCGCAACGCTGACGTGGCTGATAAAAACTTAGGCCTTAGCTAAAAAAAAGCCGAGATAACATCTCGGCTTTTTTATTTTCAAATCACACTTTTTACTGTGCGACTGAATTTACTGAAACTCTCGGCTTTCGCCGTCAGTCTTGGATTAGTCCTTGAAAAGAACTTTGGCTGACTTCGTCGAACCTTTTGTACGGCGAGCCGCTTTGGCTTTAGTGCCTGTCTTCGCTTTTTTGCGAGTTCGAACGGTCTCAGTGCGTTTTGTTTTCGAAGCCATGACTTACCCCTGACTATTTTTTAGGCCCAATCGGAAGGGGCTATCGCTATCAAAGCGGCATCCACAAGTCAAACGTGTGCCGAGTTCCATCCGCGGTCCGCAATTCCTTCTCAAAAGCATAGCCAAAACTCAGCCTAGGGCCTTTAAAACCGATCCCTGTGGTCAACCACATCTCATCCCGGCGCTCCAACCAGGCTCCGCCCAGTCGAAATGCAAATTCCTCACGAAACCAGCTCTCAATTCCGCCGCGAACATCGCTCCGAGCGTCTGGGTTGTCGCGAAGTTCACGAACCACGTCGAGACGGGCCTGAAACATGGGCACGGGAACCGCCCGAAACCCCACAGCCACCGCAGGAGCGAACTGAGCCTCGACAGGAGCCGCCGCGGAGCTACCCGCCAAATCGTGTCCAACGACAGCAATTCCAAAGCGACTCCCCAGGGGAAGCACGGCTCCGACCGAGTAAGTGTCTTGAGTGAAATCTGCGCCGGGCTGCTGATGAATCAAACGGCGATACGTCAGTCCCAAGGACATTTGACCTGAAGAAGCACTTCGCAAAAATCTCAGGGACTTCGGAAGAAAAAATGCGGCCGAAGCCTGAAAGTCTTTTTGCTCGGCAGAAATCGCACCCGGGCCCCCGCGCAATGTCGATCGCTGAACATAACTGAAACTTCCAGCCGCGACTTTATCTTGGCCACCATCGGCCAACATAATTCCAAAATCGTGATAGCCGTCGCCTTGATCGCGATGGGACTCTTGTCTGGAAATCGCGAAATGGTAACTTGGCGTGTACACAAGAGCTGCCGGGTTCAGTCCACCAGCTTCCGTCGGATCCGCAACGGCGCGCCCAGCGCCACCCAGAGCGGAAGAAATCGGTCCCACGCGGTACGGCGTCTCGCGGCTCGCCGCAGAGGTCACCGATCCAAAAACAGTTCCCAAAACCGAAAGTCCGAGAAAACAGAGGGCACTACGAAGAATTTTTTCAGAAAATTTCGACATGCACTCACTCTATCGAGAGGATTCTCGATGAAGCAACCGCTGGCTTTTCTTTAGAGTCTTATTGGCGGTAGCAGAAGCTGACGAAAGAGACACAGGCCGCGCCCGTTCCCTCGGTGCAGGTCTGAGTGATATCGTATTGAACCGACGTCGCCGTCGTTCCATAGCAAGTGGCTGGCGCTTTTTTCGGAACCACACAACGATTCACCATGTCCACGTACCAGTCTTCGACGCGAAGTTGGTTTCTAACAATGGTGAGTTCCGTCGTGGGAATCGCCGGATCCGGAGCCATAGAACACGTGATACGGTTGGCGCGAACATCTTCAGGCCGCGCGATGCGGAAGCGCACCGTGTCTGGGCAGGACCAAGTCCCTGGCAATGCTTGGTTTTGAGTGGGAAGTAAATGTCTCTCTGTCACTTCGCTCAAAATCACATCTGGGAAATTCGCATTTGAAGGCGTTGCGCCAATCGATGGCCGCGAAAATTTCAGATTGTAGCCGCGACCGTAAACTTGCGTGTTCACGTTCGATGACGAACCTTCAACGATATGACCCGGGCCTCGAGCCGTTGTATCGGCCGAAGTATCAGCTCCCAAATGCGCGTAGGTCTGAGCCAGAAAAGCATCATTTCGAAGATTCGTTCGAATCGAACCCGCGAGTGTCGGATTGGTCGTAAAGTAGAGACTACCTTCCATGCGCGTTCCGAAAACGGTTCCGTTTCGAAGGTACTTCACACGCGTCGGCTGCTCGACACGAGCCAAAAGATCCGCCAGATCGTTCGTTCCCAGAGCTTCGAAAATATTTACGTAATCTTGGCCTCGTACGGGCGTTCCCGACGAAGTGTACATCCCCTGAAAATTGATGAGGGGGCGAATCGAAAACTGAATGTTCGTGTTTACGTTGGCCGGGCTCTCGGTCAAAATCTCGGCCTGCCGTGCGGGTGGCTTTCGACCTTCGGCCGCGATGAAAGTATCAGATAATTTTAGACCCGCATTTCGGTAAGCGCCGAACCGGTACGAGTAGTAAGCGCCCGTATCAAACGTTCCCGGCTGAGCGACGGCGCAAGACATGTGGCTAATTTGATCAATGGTCGTGTCGTAAGCGAATTCGATTTTGGAAAGCGCCAATAACTCGGCGTCGGGATCGACAGGTAAAGGCTGAGAGCAATTCTGAAAACCCAAGACAAGAAATGCTGCCGCCGCACCTAGGCTTAGCGCCGCTTTGAATCCACCTGAACGTCGTTCGCCCGAACTCATAGAATTCGCCCCCAAGATTTGAGTGTATCATGAAGATCCGGTCGAATTCGCGACAGACTGCCAAACTTCCGGCCCTTCGTCTCAGATTGAAACATGACGGTCTCTGGTTGGTGCTTTGCGCCACGCTCCCTAGCCATTGGCTCCATGAGTGACAGATGAGGGAAGCTTTGGTTCACTGCCCCCCATGGCAAAAGTGCGTAAAGCAGTGATCCCGGCCGCCGGGCTTGGAACACGATTCCTTCCAGCAACGAAGACCGTTCCAAAAGAAATGCTTCCGATCGTCGATCGTCCGATCTTGCTTTATATCGTTGAAGAAGCGGTGCGAGCGGGAATCGAAGACATCATTCTCGTCGCGGGTCGCGGCAAAGCTTCGATCGAAGATTTTTTCGATGTCAGTTACGAACTGGAAGACAAGCTCGAGCGCGACGGAAAACACGAGTGGGTCACGTCACTAAAACAAATCCGCTCGATGGCAAACGTCATGTCGATCCGACAAAAACAACCGCTCGGCTTGGGCCATGCCGTCGGCACAGCGAGGCCGATTGTTGGCAACGAGCCCTTCGCTGTATTGCTCGGCGATGAAATTATGATTTCCCCCAAGGGCGAAGCGACCGTGACCGAACAGCTGGCGCGAAGCTTCGAAACGACGGGTCTTTCGACCGTCGCTATGATGGAAGTTCCCGCCGAAGAAACTTCGAAGTATGGAATTGTCGAAGGCGAAATTTCAAAAGTCGACGGCGCGACGCTGCTTCGAGTTTCCAATGTGATTGAAAAGCCCACCGCGGGACAAACCACATCTCGGTTCGCACTTCCTGGGCGTTACGTTTTTGACGCTTCGATTTTCGATCACATCAAAGTCACGGCTCCCGGCCGAAACGGTGAAATTCAGCTCACCGACGCCATGGTCGCTATCGCAAAATCTAAAGGCCTCATTGCGACGACTTTCAAAGCGCGCCGATTCGATGCCGGGGACAAAATCGGCTACCTCCAGGCCAACATTGAACTTGGACTGGAACATCCCGACACCGGAACTGCACTTCGCGCGTACCTAAAGCGGCTCGCGCCCACCCTGTAACCAGATTTCAACGGAGCGATTTGCATGAAGCTTTTCAAAATCATTCGATGCCTGCCAGCCGTGATCGCTCTTGCTGCGATCTTTCTCCCAGCTGTAGAAGCAGCGAATGCGGCCATTCCCCATAGCAAAACCATCGTCAGCCGCTTGGCGAGAAATTCCGGCAAAGGCGTTTATATTGTCGAGCAAGAGCTGCGCTTTGCGGGCTCCGAAGGCATTGTCTTAAAGGAGCGCTGGCTCGTGCAAAGTAGCGATGTCATGCGGCTGGTCGTTCAGGGAACAAAAGTCGGAGATTTTCGCTGGGACGCCGTCTACCGCGATGGAAAAAGAATCGCTTCCGCTCCAGCGGCGGGAGCTTTAACGGGCGCCACCAGCGGAGCCCAGGCTCTCAGTGAGCCAGGAAAAGAACCACGCACGTCAAATATCTCGGCGGAATTTTTCGAACCCTTTTTGTTCCATCGTTCAAGCGCGCGATACTTTGATGCTTTTGTTAAAAATAAAATTTTGCCAGCGTCTGCCTTGCGTGACCGCCCTCGGATCGCAAATATCGCAACCTACAAACCGACGCCCGAGCCTGCAATCCGATTGGGTCGCACTGGCGGAGTGGTCGCGTGGGTTTTTGGCGAGCCAACGCCCGTCGAAGCTGCGAACCCCTATCCAGGCGCGTGGATCGAGCAAGACACTTTTCTTTTGAGAAAACTGCGGCTGCTGTCCAGGGCCGAAATGACGTTAAGCAATCACACAAGCTCTGGTGGCGGACTTAAAATGGCTCGAGAGAGAACCATCGTTTGGAAACCCACAGCCGCCGACAGCGGCGAAGCTCGATCTGTCACAATCAAAGTGACGTCCGTTCGACACCTACACGAAAAATCTTTGGCGCCGCAATTTCTTGGATCCTCCATCACGGCGAGCGAGCTAAAGTCCGCAAGACTTCCTGACGCGCCCGTCGTCAGAGAATTTTATTCGAGATTTCGTTAATGCCCTCTGAGGTCCCGACAGGCGAAGTGTGGTCCATCGCAGTCGATGCTCCGATCGGACCTCTTTCGTATTCAATACCAGCCTCTTTTGATCCGGCAAAAATCGTTCGCGGCGCTTCGGTGATAGTTCCCCTTGGTGGACGAAAAGTTCCCGGCGTATTTCTTTCGAGAAATTCATCAGTTCCAGCTGGTGTCCGATTAAAATCGGCGTTTGAGATCGTTGAAGACCGCCCGCCTCTGCCCGAAGTGTACGTCGAGTGGCTTGAGTGGCTTGCGCGCTATTATGCCCATCCGCTGGGTCAGACTTTAGAGCTAGCGTTTCCTCCGTTAAAAAAAGCACGCTTAAAAAAAGATGGCACGAAGAAGGCTTCGAAAAAAGCGCCGCTGATCGATGTTGAGGCCTCGCGTGCGCGCGAAGACCATTCAGTGAACCTCACCGAACAACAAACGGCCGTCGTGGACGCGATCGCTGGAAACACTTCTTCCGCCGCGGGCTCTCGTCCTGGGTTCGGCGTGCACCTTTTGTTCGGAGTCACTGGCTCTGGAAAAACAGAAGTCTACATGGAGCTCATCGCACGTGCGATTGCGCGCGGTGAGCAAGCCCTTGTCCTTGTACCCGAAATTGCTCTGACTCCACAGTTGATTGAGCGCTTCGCTCGACGTTTTGGCGATCAGATTGCGGTGATACATTCCCACCTCACGCCCCGAGAAAAAACCGACAACTGGTGGGCGGCGCGCGAGGGCTCGAAGCCGGTTTTGATTGGCGCGCGTTCGGCGCTTTTTTGTCCGCTGGAAAATTTGGGTCTCATTGTTATCGACGAAGAACATGAATCAAGTTTCAAACAAGATGAAAGTCTTCGCTACCACGCTCGCGACGCAGCGGTGATGCTTGCAAAGCTTCGGGGCCATCCGATTGTTCTCGGTTCGGCGACGCCAAGCCTTGAGACATGGCAAAACGCCACCTCCGGACGATACCAACTGCATCGACTGCCCTCGCGTATTCACGGCGTGGAGATGCCGCAAATCGATGTGGTCGATCTTCGCGAAAGCCGCGACATCGAACGTCAAGCTGGCGGCCGCGAAGACGGTCGTCCGTTTTGGCTTTCAAAAGAGCTTCACACAGCTCTCACAGAAACCCTAGAACGCGGCGAACAGTCGGCCTTGTTTTTAAATCGGCGCGGCATCGCGCAGGCGGTGGTGTGCCCTTCGTGCGGTGACTCTCCTCAATGCCCCAACTGTGAAGTTGCACTGACGCTGCATGGTCGCAGTGATCTCGTTTGCCATTACTGCGATTATCACGAGTCGATGAAGGAGACCTGCTCTGCATGCAATGAAGGTGAACCAAAACCTCTGGGCCTTGGTACCGAGCGCATCGAGCAAGACTTAAAAAAACTTTTCCCGTCGGCCAGGCTGATTCGAATGGACCGCGATGAAATTCAAAACCGCGAAGATCTTGAAGATGCGATTTCCAAAATTGAAAAGCGCGAAGTCGATATTTTAATCGGCACACAGATGATCGCAAAAGGGCTCGACTTCCCCGGGCTCACACTCGTCGGTCTCGTGCTGGCCGATGTTGCATTTAATCTTCCCGACTTCCGCGCGTCCGAGCGCGCTTTTCAACTTCTCACTCAGGTGGCCGGTCGCGCGGGTCGACATTTGAAAGGTCGCAAAGGGCATGTTGTTCTTCAGACCTACAACCCCGATCACCCCAGCATTCAGTTCACGCTCGCTCATGACTATGAGGGCTTCGCGCGGCACGATTTGCAGTTTAGAGAAACTCTTGGTTACCCCCCGCACGGACGCTTGGCGGCGCTGAAATTCGCCGGGCCCGATCTTTCCGTGGTCGAGAGAACCGCACAAAACATTGCGCACCTTGCTCGCAAGCTCGCCGAGAATGGAAAAGACAAAGCGGCACTTTCAATCCTGGGGCCTGCTCCCGCACCCCTTTCGAAACTTAGAAATCTGTATCGCTACCAAATTTTGATCAAAGGCGAATCGGGCTCCGCACCCGTGAGCTCTTTTTGCAGGACCTTGAGCGAGCACATCGACGCGAGGGCAAAGGACAAGGGCAATGGTGCTGCGAGTCTGGTACCGCCGAAGGTCAAGCTCGTCATCGACATCGATGCCCTTCACCTCCTCTAACCTATAGACTTAGGCAATGTCCGCAGACAGTCAGCCGCTTGAACCCTCAAAGAAAAAACCGGCCCCCGCGGCGCAGCCCGATGGCGCGATCACATGTTCTTATTGTGGCGACACAGTCCCCGCGTTGATTTCCATCGATGCCGGCATGCGCGTGAGCCTTCAAGCCAACGCAAAACTTGCGTCTGTGCCAGATTCTGTGTGCGGCGGTTGCCACGGAATTCTTTCGAAGATGATTTCCATGGGCGCCGTGCTGCGTTCGCAAGAAGCTGCGAAAGAGCAAAACCGACTCATGCTTTGGCGCAATCGCGTCTCCCTTGTGAAAAAAGCAAAAAATCATCTCGTGCAACGCGAATGGGCCGAGTCCGCAATCTATTACGAGAAATATTTGCGCGTGCTTGAACTCGTTTACGACAAAAAACAGGGCGAGCTCTCACCGGATCTATTTTCGACCGAATCTCGCAAGCAGGAAATGACCGTCGTCGCATCTGTCTACTGGGACCTCATGCGCATTTATGATCAATCCCCCCGCTACAAAGATCGGCAGGTCGCGGCTTCGTTGAAACTTTCAGAATTCATTCGCTTCACTCCGATTTACGGTCACGTCATGCGAAAAGCCGAAAGCCTCGCAAGGACGGCAAAAAGTCCCGACGTTTTCCGAAATTTTCTAAAAAGTTCAAACAAAACTCGCGCGCGGTGCTTCGTCGCAAGTGCCGCTTTTGAAGGCGAGCCAAACCCCACGGTCGATGTCTTGCGCCTTTATCGCGACCGCGTTCTTCGTCGCCATCCGGTCGGTCGGCGCTTCACGAGAATTTATTATCGCGTTTCTCCACCGATCGCTCGGCTTATTGATCGCGGCCCTGCGTTCATTCGAGCTGCGCTTCGATTTCTGCTAATTCGACTGGCGACGCGCCTTTTACGCCGCTTGGCTCGCGAAAAAGTCGCCAAACTGCCTTGATTCAAGGGCTCGGGTGCGCTCTGATCGCATCTATGGCACAGACAAAATCTCCGAAAGCTCAAGAATTCGATACTCTCATTATTGGCGCTGGCCTTGGCGGTTTGATCGCGGCCAACGTTCTTGAAGCCACGGGTCGCAACGTCGTACTGATTGAAGCGTTAGACACTTTGGGTGGCGCCTCGCGTTCGGGCCAAACAGCTGCGGGTGGCATCGAGCACGGTCTCAAAATTATTCCCGACACAGAAGAATCTCACGCGGCTCTCGACTGGTTGGAAAAAGTGATTGGACAAAAAATCCATCGCACATCGGTCGAAGCTTCACCGCTGAATTACGATGACGGAAAATTTAAACCCTACGTCGGTTTCGGCGACGAGTCCGTACGCACGAGCTCAGAGATAGAAGCCTACGCTCCGCCCAAGCGCCTCGAGCTTTCTCCTGCGCCACGAGAGTGGATTCAGATTTTGGCGGATCAGTTTTCAGGAACACTTTTAACACTCTCACATGCGACGAAAATGGTTATCGAGGACGGATTTGTCCTCGAAACAATCGTCAATGGTGCAAAACGCATTTCAGCGCGCGAGGTCGTCTTCGCCGCTTCTCCACAGACTCTTCCCGCCCTGCTCGGCGCCGAAACACTGGCCCCTCGCGTTCGACAAAAACTTATTAAAGGTGATTTTTGGACCAGCGTGAACCTTGATCTCGTTCACTCGCAACCCATCACGGACTCTCGCGCCGTGCACATTCTAAAAGGAGCCAACGAAGAGCCGACGGTTGGAACATTCCATCCCGCTGTAACATTGGAAGATGGTAGAACGCTTCAGGTTTCTCAGTGGCTTACTTTGATCCCGCGCGAAGACATCGATGAGGAAGAATTCGTTGCAAGCGCGCTCAAGCAAATCAAACGCCAATTGAAGCGCGCGTACGAGTCTGCCTTAGGAAACTTGGTTCAAGAACGAATTCTTGTTGTTCCGTGCTCGCATGGCTCCTTGGCAGGTGCGTTTGAAGTTCCCGGACGAATTCCGAAAATTTCAAATGTGTGGATGACCTCGGCCTTTTTCTCGGATCAGAAAAATACTTTGGGAACTCTTCTTCAAACGCGGCGCTGTCTTGAGGAAATGGGAGACGCTTTGGTCGACACCGACCTCACTTCGGCGTCGCCGACGGTTTCGGCGGAAGCTTAGGCGAAAGACTCGCCGCGGGAGAATTCTTCTCGGGCGGTTTTTTCGAGTCGCCGACTTTGTCGTAAACCAGCCTCACAAGACTGACGCCTCCAGCGCCTGCGACAACAAAAGATGAGTAAAGAACCGGCTGCTCCTCGACGGCACGTGAGGTTCTCGAAAGGCTTCGATTGTATTGCGCTTGGAGCGGATGCCAAACCCCGCCGGGCGCCAGCGGTGAAACCGACGAGCCAGCAACCGAATCGCCGCCATTTCGAAAAATAGTATCCAGCAGTGCTGCTCGGTTTGGAAACTGCCCACGGAAGTAATCAACTCGTTGCAGATACAGCTGCACTGAATCTGCAAAATCCTCCGAAAACTGCATGCCCGGTCCGTAGGGAGTTTTATTGAAACTACCGGAAGCATAAAGCGAGACGAATCGTTCACCGTCTTTTTTATAAGCCTCTTGCCACTCGACGTACGGTTGGAATCGTCCCCAAATACGTTGGGCGACATTGTGTCCAAATTCATGAACCACTGTGCGAGCGTCCATACCGCCCTCATGAACCACGAACCCGGATGGCTGCGCATATCCATCGGCCTGGTTGTTTCGAACAAAACCCTGAAGCTCTACTTGTTTCGTCGCTTCCAAAACATCGGCCGGAAGTGACGCGATAACTTTCGTCATTCTTTCCAGCCCCTCAGGATCTAAACTCGAACCGACAATCGTGACCGTGTGCTTTGACCCGTCCGATTTCGTAAAGCGCAATTCGTTTCCAATCGACTTCTTTGGCTTCCAGTATTCGACGACACCAAAATCATCGCGGTAGTCATAATCAAACGCTCGACCTTTGCGCATCGAAACGATCTGGATTTCCTCGGGTCGGAATGTTCGAACCGGCGCCATTGGCGGGTTCGCTAGATTGGCCTCAATCTGCGCTGCAAGTTTGGCTCGCGCCGCCCGAAGTTTTGCTGTCGGCTCCAGCAATTGGCTAAACCAAGTTCGGCACTCCCCGACTTTAAGAGCTTCCGCCCGATTCGAAACCGCACCCACGGTCACAAGGATCGCTCCCAGAAAAACCAAACCAAACCGGAGCTTAAAAGTTCGTCTCTGCGCACAGGCCATCATTGGTTTATCGGCGACTTCCAAGCCCATGGCGATCCGACCTACGTCTTAACTACATGGCGACTTGTTTGATTTGCCTTTCATCAATAAATTCAATTATTTATCTTACTTTTAAAATTTACCGGTCCGGCTTTAAGTCGGGGCCTCTGGGGTGTCAGTCACTACAACGACACGTCTTGCCACTCCATAAGCCACGTGCTAACCCTCTTCCACCGCGAGAAATCGTGAGTTCACACGTCCCGGACTCCGCTGGTGCTCCTGCAGAGTTTTTTCGACCTCTTTCGGGTCGAGGGAAATCGAAAGGATGAGTCGAAAGACTCAATTTCGGGACGGAGGTTTAACCAGAAAAGCGTTCGGAGCGCACACATTCGAGAGCCGGGATTCCCTCGGTTTTAGCTATGTGAAGACAGACTTCCCAGCGTCTGTTTGCTTCCTCCAACGCTCGTATTCGAAAGGTCGAAATAAATCGACTTTTCGCGGATCGCGAAATTATTCGAGATCCCTACTTGGAGGTAAGCGCTATGGCGCAAGTTACTATGAAAGCCATGCTCGACGCTGGCGTACACTTCGGACACCAGACACAGCGCTGGAATCCAAAAATGAAACCTTATGTTTTCACTGATCGCGGTGGAATCCATATTATCGATCTTCACCAGACGGTGGACTTCGCTAAAAAAGCAGCTGAGTTCGTAAAGAAAACAGCGTCTGAAGGCGGACGTTTGATCTTCGTAGGAACGAAGAAACAAGCCGTTGAGCCAATTCAGGAAGCGGCAGCCGCTTGCGGTCAGTTCTACGTTACAAAACGTTGGCTGGGCGGAATGCTCACAAACTTCTCGACCATCAAAGCTTCGATCGATCGTTTGAAGAAAATCGATCAGATGCGCGAGCAGGGCGAACTCGAATTCTTCTCGAAGAAAGAGCGCGCTGGCATCGAAAAAGAATACACAAGACTTCTCGATTATCTCGACGGTATTCGCGACATGAAAGACATGCCGACAGCGATGTTCGTTGTCGATTTGAACATGGAGCATATCGCCGTTGCTGAAGCAAAACGCCTCGGCATCAAAGTCATCGGTATCGCGGACACGAACGTGAATCCCGAGATGGCTGATTTCCCAATTCCAGGAAACGACGATGCGATCCGTTCGATCAAATTGTTCGCCGGCCTCATTGCTGATTCGTACAATGAAGGCGCGAAGGATTACCAAGCGACACTTCGTTCGAACGTCGACAAGGGTGACGAAGTCGCTCCTCGTGCAGCAAAAGACGAAGCTCCACGCCGTCGTGGCGCCGCTCGTCCTGAGCCCGTTTCTATCGAGAAAAAAGCGGGACCAGCGATCGTTAAGGCTTCGAAAACTCGCAAGCTCGTTGCTGCGGGAACGGCTGACGACGTTGAAATTCAACAGGAACTCGAAGAGGGCGAAAAGCCTCCGGCTGAAGCATCAGAAGGCGCCGCTGAAGACGCCGCTGAATAGTTTCGAGATTCTTAAGCGGGCCGGCCTTTGCGCTGGCCCGTATCTCTATGCTCCCTCGCGCGAGCCGAGCCGCGAAAACTTTCGAAATTTTTCTTTAAGACTATTTCTTTGAACGAGGCATTAAATGAGTATCACAGCAGCTAAAGTACAAGAGCTCCGCGCCAAAACGGCGGCAGGAATGTTGGATTGCAAAAAGGCCCTCGAAGCAACCGCGGGAGATTTTGAAAAAGCCGTCGATTGGCTTCGTCAAAAAGGTCTTTCGTCGGCTTCCAAAAAGGCTGGGCGAGTGGCCGCTGAAGGCGCCGTTGTTTCATACATTCACGGCGAAGGCCGCGTGGGTGTATTGCTAGAAGTGAATTCGGAAACAGATTTCGTAGCGCGAAACGAAGGTTTCAAAACTTTTGTAAAAGACATCGCCATGCACATTGCGGCGACAGGGCCAATGTCTGTCAGCACGGATGAGCTTGATCAAACACTGATCGCGCGCGAGCGCGATGTTCTCACCGCGAAAGCGCGTGAGCAGGGTAAAAAAGAAGAGATGATCGCTAAGATCGTCGACGGTCAGATTAAAAAATGGATGGCTGACGTGGCTCTTCTTGAGCAGCCTTTCGTTAAAAATCCGGATCTCAAAATCGCAGACTACTTGAAAGAGACCATCGCTAAAATTGGAGAGAACATCGTCATTCGACGCTTTGTTCGCTTCGAGCTTGGTGAGGGTATCGAGAAGAAAAAAGACGATTTCGCGGCTGAGGTCGCAGCGCAAGCTGGGGTCTAACGAGTGAATCGCACTCAGTACAAGCGTGTCTTGCTAAAGCTCAGCGGCGAAGCACTCGCCGGTGAGCAAGGCTTCGGTATCAACGCGTCCATCATCCAAGAAATTGGAAAAGGTGTCGCGGCCGCTGTCGAGACAGGTGTCGAGATCGGCATCGTCATCGGTGGCGGAAACATCTTTCGTGGGGTCGCAGCGTCGGCGAACGGCATGGACCGAGCGAGCTCAGATTACATGGGCATGCTCGCCACCTGCATCAACGCTCTCGCACTTCAGGACGCTTTGGAAAAACTGAACGTCGACACGCGCGTGCAGAGTGCCATTGAAATGGCCGAGATCGCCGAACCCTACATTCGACGCCGAGCCATGCGGCACCTCGAAAAGAAACGCACCGTGATTTTCGCGGCCGGCACAGGGAATCCTTATTTCACCACCGACACGGCCGCTGCACTTCGTGCGATGGAAATCGAAGCTCAGGTTATTATGAAAGCGACTCGGGTCGATGGCGTTTACGACAAAGATCCTTTGAAGCACACTGACGCCGTGAAATTCGACGAGCTGAGCTACATCGAAGTCTTAAACAAACGTCTCAACGTTATGGACTCGACCGCGATCAGTCTCTGCATGGACAACAACATGCCGATTCTGTGTTTCAATCTCAAAGATCCGGCAAATATTGTGAAAGCCATTCGTGGCGACAAAATAGGTACTCTCATTAAGTAACAAGGGGGCCAACGTGGTCGAAGCGACAAAAAAAGCAGCTAAAGATACGATGGAAAAAGCTCTCACAGGACTCAGTACGGAACTCAAAAAAGTTCGCACGGGTCGCGCGCAAGTTTCAATGCTCGACAATGTGAAAGTGAATTACTACGGAAATCCTACTCCGCTAAGCCAGGTCTCGGCCGTGTCGACTCCAGATGCGAAAAGCTTTTTGATCGCTCCGTGGGAAGCTCAGATGTTGAAAGAGATCGAGCAAGCCATCATTAAAAGTGACCTTGGAATGAGTCCGATCAATGACGGAAAAGTCATTCGCCTCAAAGTTCCCGACCTCAACGAAGAGCGACGAAAAGAGATGGTGAAGAATACCAAAAAAGTCGTTGAAGACGCAAAGGTCGCAGTTCGAATGGGCCGCCGCGACGCCAATGAAGCCCTTAAGAAACTCGCAAAAGATAAAAAGATCAGCGAAGACGACGTTAAGCGTGCTGAAACTGACGTTCAAAAGATGACAGATCAGTACATTGAAAAAGTAGATAAGCTGTCCGCAGAAAAAGAAAAAGAGATCATGACGATCTAGCCGCGATTGAGATTGGATTGATGAAAAAGCAACTTCCACAGCATATCGCCATAATCATGGACGGAAACGGCCGATGGGCCGAAGTGCGTGGACGCAATCGGACCTTCGGTCATTTGCGCGGGGCACGTGTCGCGCGCGAAATGATAGAGGCTTGCTCGGAACTCGGAATTGAGAATCTCACACTCTATACATTTAGCAGCGAGAACTGGCTCCGGCCACTTGAGGAAGTTTCTTTTTTGATGGCCCTTCTTTCTCGGCACCTCAAGCGGGAACGAGCCAACCTCGTTAAAAACAATATTCAGTTTCAGGCGATCGGCGAGCTCTCTCGGCTTCCTCAAAGTGTTCTCGACGAGGTTGAAGCGACCACCGAAGCTACTTCCGCGTGCACAGGAATGAAACTGACCTTCGCTCTCAGCTATGGCGGACGCCAGGACATTATCGGCGCCGTTAAATCGCTGGTCGCAGAAGGTGTCCCCGCAGATCAGATCGACGAGGCCGCCATCGAGTCGCGCCTTTTGACAAAAGGAATGTGCGATCCGGATCTCATTATCCGAACAAGCGGAGAGTCGCGTCTTTCCAATTTCTTTTTGTGGCAAAGTGCCTACTCTGAAATTTACATCACGCCGACGCTTTGGCCTAACTATGACGAGAGCGAACTTAACAAGGCCCTCGAGTGGTACCGTACTCGCGAACGCCGCTTTGGGCGCACCACCGCGCAGCTGAACCAACAGAAGTCTTCCGGACAAAAGCGCGACCAAGTTCCTGAACTGGCGCCCCCGCAATGAAAGTCCGATCGGTCTCTGCACTGATCGCGGCCGCAGCTGTCGGCGCCATATTCTGGTTTTTTCGAACAAATGGTCTGCTCGCTATCGGCATCGCAGTTAGCCTTGGTTCGATCTACGAATATGGTCGGCTGACGTTTCGCCCAGAAATAGCGAACCGAAGTTTGCGGTGGTCGTTCGTGGTGCTTTGCTCGGCTCTATTTCTAACGACGGCGTTTGTGGAAAAGCCCGTTGGGTCCATCGCACAAGCTTCGATTTATTTCATGACGATTGTTCTCTTCAACGTCACGTCCCGGCGCGATCTTCCCAATGCCGTTCAACTGCAGGGCGCGGGGCTCATGGGATTTTTGTACGTCGGACTATTCCCTGCGCTGGCCCTTCGACTTCTTAAATTTGATCACGGCGATGTTTGGTTTTTCGGACTTTTGGCGATTGTTTTCGCTGGGGACACAATGGCGTACATTACCGGCCGATTCTTCGGACGAACGAAACTGTTTGAAGCGGTCTCGCCAAAGAAAACTGTTGAGGGAGCCGCAGGAGGAATTTTCGGTTCGGCTTTGGCGGGAGTCCTCATCGCTCAATTTCTTCCGCCCGATGCTTCATCGTGGATGATGATCGCAGCTGCTATGATCACAGGCGCTTTTGCACAAATCGGCGATCTTCACGAATCTCTCTTAAAACGAGTGGCTGACGTTAAAGATTCGGGCCGTATCATGCCCGGCCACGGGGGCGTGCTTGATCGACTCGACGGTGTTCTTTTTGCGACCCCGGTTTATTTCAGTCTCGTTTCATTTTTGACAAGCCGGCTGTAACTCTCCGCTCTCGACAACTTTTTGAAATTCCAAATTCAAAAAATCGGTGATGCGCCGATATCCCAAGGCGTTGTACTGAATCGCATCGGTTCTCAGCAGAATACTGGGATGATTTTTTGCCTGTGCTCGGCTGTAACCCGCCTCATCAATCCACGTAGGCTGCGACCAAAACGATTCAATCTCTGACTCCGTCATTACCGCGGCATCGATTGCGGCCGACGTATCAAAGAGAAAAGACTTTTGATTCGGCTGATGAAGGGGGCGATAGAGATCGGCCCGAATTGAAACGCCCTGATGACGAATAAAGAATATAGGTAACGATCGTTTTTTTGCCCACTCAGCAGCCCGGCGATTCGCTTCGGCCCATCCCTTGAGGCCCTGCTCGCGGTCCACCGCTGTTATTTCTCTTTCAAAACGCCGACAGAGTTCCGACGAGGACCAGCTTGAGTCGCGACATTTTCGTCGAAGGCGCTGGACGGTTTTACTGAGGGGCCGAACGCGAATTTGCTGAAGGCCCTCTAAAGAGCCCGCATCGCTTCGAAGATAAGAATCAATCCAGCCGTAATCCCAAATCAGAAGATCCGGACTGAGAGGTTCCACATCAAGTGTCAGTCGCGCGTATCCCATGATCGCAGTCGCTCCTTGGCGACCACCGTTGAACACTTCGACTCTTCGAATGTTTCGGCAGGCATACTTTGACCAACGCTTGAGCCATTCGGTCGAATTAAAAATCTTCTCGATCATGTGCGGATAGGTTTCGTCGTCATTCACCCCGTGACCAAATGTCGGATAAGAACCAAGCGCGACAATCCGGAAAGTGTCCGCACTTTTTGCCGACGTTCTGTAGAGATTTTTGGGGAGATTTTTTTGAGGGCTGCTGCGAAAGCCAAGGGCGTCGGACGAAATATTGTGAAGTGTGTCTTCCTCGGGGTTTCTAAGAAAGTTCGGAACGCGCCAATTTTGAGCGGCGGGAAGTCTTGTTTTCTCAGCGATTTGGCGTAGGCGATCCAGGTCATCAAATCCGGCATTCACGTAGGAATCCAACGGAGGCGAAAAAATGTTTGGACGCTCGTTGACCGGACGTGACCATCCTCGATCTATCCTCGGCTGAACCACGCGCGCCATGGTCCCACGAAAAATGTCCTCAGCCGTAACAGCCTCATCCGCCGCTGGAGGCGTGGGCCGCACCCACCGAAACCACAGCTCGGCCAAAAGTAAAGGACCCACGACGACGACGACGAGGACCGAAGCTATTTTGACAATGACTTTAAGTTTTGACCCCATGTTGGAAATTTTGGCGCAATCTGTAGATCCTTGTCGACTGTTGACCCAGAGCAAACACATCTTTCTAATTGAGTTATGTCTCCAATGGTACCGATTCGATTCATTTTCGCTGTCTTCGTGGTGGCCATTGCACTTTGCCTTCCGCCGACATTGCGAAGATTATTTTTCATCGGAATCGCCTCTGCGACTCATTTCCCGTTTCGTCTTTTCGGCCGCATCGCCAGATACATCATGGCTCAAACTGAAACTGAAAATCCATTTCAGAAAAGTGGTCGACAGTGAAACGTGAGGCCGTCATTCTTTTTTCCGGCGGAACTGATTCAACAGCGGCAACGGCGATCGCGGCCGGCCTCTACGATCAGCTACACCTTCTCACGTTTTTTGAAGATTCGACGGCTAAGAGCCCCATTCCAACCGAAAACATCGAGCGCTTAAGAGCCGCTTTTCCCAATGTGGTTTTCACTCACTCCGTGATTTCAACCGAGCGGCTTGTGCGATGGCTCAGCTACGGACACTCTCCGTGGGACTACTTGAAACATCTTTTTCGCGATCACGTTTACAATCTGGCAACACCAGGTTTCAGTTCTCTTTCGTGGCATCTTGCCGCATTACGTTTCGCAACTCAGCTTCGGCAAAAGGGGCACAATGTCTTAGCAGTTCACGACGGAATGACTCGCGAACTCACACATTTGCCAGGGCACATGCCGCTCTTTCGAGAGTTTATCGCCGAGCTCTATAAAAAACAGGGGTTTGATTTTTCAAGCCCCGTCTACGACTTCGCTGTCCCGCCGGATCAAAGATTCGTCGACCGAATGGTTGTGGACCGGCACGGTTTTACCTTGAATGAAGAGCTTATTCCGGCGCAAAGAACGACAGGGGTTTATCTCTATGAGCGAGGCATCTTGCCTCATCCCAATGTAAAGGGCTCACTGTTCGATCTGCGAATGCAGCACGACTGTTATCCCTTTGTGGTTTACAATATTTTGGTTTTTTGGCTACTGATGCCGGTTCGGTCGTGGTCGAATATCGAATCCCGCGTTGTCGAGACAATGAAGAGTCGTCTCAAAATGTGCGATTTTCTTTTTAGAAATTGGAATCACCCTTTGTTCGAGGATCCACTTTGAAGACAACTCTACGCAAACTTTTCGTGCTCGTTTTGGCCAGTGCATTTTGGTTCGGAGTTTTTGAAGGCGCGGCGCGCTTTTGGCTAACGAAATACGGTGATCCCCTTGATCGGGCTCGTCTCGTTCTGGAGCCCGATCTCACTTATTTGTGGAGGGTGCGCCCGAACCTTGAGGAAGAGTTTGAAGGCGCTAAACTTACTACAGACTCCTCTGGATTTAGAACTTCAACGGCAAAACAAAACTTTGCACGCCCGGTTTCTGACGCCGACTGGATCTTAATTGGACCGTCCTCTGGCTTTGGTTGGGGCGTCGAAGAATCTGATACCTACATCGCCAAGGCGGCGGCGAGCTCTGGAAAGACCTACTTCAATGCCTCGCAAATCGGATACGGCCTCAGCCAGGGCCGTCGGCTTTACGAAGACATTCGTTCTAAAATTTCAGCGCGACCGCGAACGATTTTTGTCGCTCTTGGCGTCAACGATGTCGACAGGTTTCGATTTTTCGGTCCCTCGGGAACGCCGGATGTAACTGTCTTTGGGTCGAAGGAAATTCAAAGGCAGCTTGAAACCGAAAAGTGGCTTTATCGATGGGCGTTTCCGGGCGTTTTTTTTCGAAGACTTCAAGAAGCGTCCTTTAGATTCGGGTGTCCACCTTGGGAGCCGCTCATTACCCGGACGACAAAAGAACAATTTATGTATGACCTCGGGCTGCTTCTGCGACAGATCGAATTTGATGGGCATCGTGTGGTCGTGATCGACTCGCCAGCACTCTATCCTTTCAAAATCGATCGCGACCTGGCCTTGAAGGCCTCGGCCGCCTTTGAAGCGTCTGCGAAAGCGTCGCGCGAGGGAAATTGCAAAACAGCTCGAAGTTACTTTAAGAGCGCGCGCAGCGCCGAACCTCATCGAGTCGCTTTGGACATCCAAAACCTAAATCGAGCCCTTAAGAACGAATCCACAGGTAAGGTCTGGAGTAAGAACTGGACGTTGATCGAAGCGAGTGCGCTTGTCATCGTTAGCTCGGATTTTGTCGATCCCATTCATTTTTCCCGCTCGGGCCACGAAAAAATAGCATCGATGATCCAGCGATCGGCCCTCGAGTCGGCCAAACAAGCGGCCCCCGAGTCGCCCGGCTCGGCGCTATGAAGGATTCCGACGCTAAACCAGAGGAAAGCCCTGCCCAGCCCCCAAGAACCCTCGGGGCGTTCATGATTTTTCTATTTCGGCGCATCGTTGCGAGCCGAAAGTGGTGGCTTTTGCCGCTGTGGGTGTTTTTAGCCGCTCTTGCTCTGATCCTTTTTCTGACCGGGACCGGCGCACTTCTCCCGGCGATTTATATCGCCTTCTAGGAGCGGCGCGTGACGTGCCAGACCGAGACGGTCACCTTTTACTGAGATTCGACAATGTTCCGTAAAAGCGCTGGAGCGTGTGGCCGACAGCCGCTATCATAGCGGTATGACCGATATTTTTTCTTATGCCGTTCCTATGATCATCCTCCTCGGCCTCCTCATTTTCGTGCACGAGCTTGGGCACTTTCTTGTCGCGAAGTATTACAAAGTTCGCGTCGAAGTTTTCAGTCTCGGATTTGGAAAAAAGATTGCGAGCTTCCGCCGCGGCGACACCGAGTATTGCTTATCGATCCTGCCCCTTGGCGGCTACGTGAAGATGTACGGGGAAGACCCAAGTGCCGACATCAGTGAGGCCGACAAACAAGCGTCGTTTCTGCACAAGCCTGTCGGACAGCGCATCGCGATCGTTCTTGCGGGCCCGCTGATGAATTTGTTTTTCGCTTTTGTTCTCTACACTGCGATTGCAATGATTGGCGACAAGGCCGTGTTCCCAGCTCTGGGCGATATCGCTCCGACATCGATGGCCGCTCAGGCCGGATTCAAATCGGGCGACACCATTCTCGAAGTCACAAAGCCCGACGCGCAGATCGTTAACGTCGCAACTTGGACTGAACTCGATAAAGCAATTCAAGCGCATCCCGATCA
>LNDT01000012.1 GCA_001464715.1 Bdellovibrionales bacterium Ga0074137
TCTTCCGTGAACCGTTTCTTCATTTCGCTCTCCTTTGGTCAAGGTTGACACAGGGAGACTCAAGCTACAAATGGCAGGAAATTTTCAGGTAAGCTCAATAGTTTAACTTTTCCTCGGCGAACCTGCGGCAGATACTTTCAAAGCGAGGGAATTCTCGCACCAATCGTTCACCTTCGATCGGCGATGATACGGCAAACGTCGTAGGCTCTAAACATTTTAGAAAGTAGTTATCTTCAGTTTCCATCTGATTCGGCAGAATCACTGGATCGCCTTCGAGGAAGAAATCCGTAATGATCGGTCGGTCGCTTGATTTGTAGTAGGCGCAAACTGATCCGCTCAAAACGAAATACGCTAAGCTGAAGTTGGAGATTAAATCGTCTTTTTTGAAGTGCTTTAATTGGTTGGTGCGTTTGATAAGCTCGACGTCTTCAATTGTGAGTTCTGCGTACTTTCTTATGAAGTCGAACATTTTTTCCATGAGGGAAGTCTGGTCAGCGTCACAAGCTTAGGCAAGACAAAGTTTTACGGCTCGGAACGGGTCGTGAGTTGTCTGCGCGAGCTTTTATTTCAGTTAATTTTGAAATTGCAGTGAGCGCAGGTGGGCGGTTGTGCCGGCGCGTACGGCCTTGGTAGCTTTTCGAGATGTCGAACGTTTCGGGGGCACCGGTACATATCGTTTGGTTTAAGCGGGATCTTAGGGTGTCGGATCATGAGCCTCTGGCCCGCGCTGCACTGTTGGGACCGGTATTGCCCCTTTATGTTTTGGAGCCGGAACTTTGGAAGCAGCCCGATGCCAGCGGGCGCCATTATGATTTTTTAATGGAGTGCCTTTCTACTTTGGACCGGGACCTCACAAAGCTGGGGCAGCCCCTTTTGCTTGAGATTGGTGAAATGCCTCACGTGCTGGAGGCACTTCGCAAGCGCTTTGCCATTGCGGGGCTCTGGTCGCATCAAGAAACGGGGAATGGTTGGACTTATGAGCGCGACAAAGCGGTCGGTCGATGGTGCCGTCAGCATCAGATTCCTTGGAGGGAGTATCAAGGAAGCGGTGTGATTCGAGCTCTCTCGGGTCGAAGTGGTTGGTCCGCTCGGTGGCAGAAATTTATGGCAAAGCCCAGATTTCCGCGGCCGAAATCGTTGGCTCAAGTCGAGCATTTTCCTAAGGCGCTGGTCCCATCAAAAAGCGAACTCGGACTTTTGCCAGATTTGTGTCCGGGTCGCCAGCCGGGCGGACGAGACCAAGCCATTTCAGATTTACGAAGTTTTCTAAAAGAGCGAGGGCGCAATTACCGTTTTGAAATGTCGAGCCCGCGCACCGCCGATAAAGCGTGTTCAAGACTTTCGACACATCTTGCGTTTGGTACTCTGTCGATGCGCGAAGTGCTTCATTCGACGGCGCATCGGCAAGATGAAATTTTAAAACATCCCCATTTCCCGGATGGCTCGATTTGGAATAAGTCTCTTTTATCGTTCACCAGTCGCCTTCACTGGCACTGCCATTTTATTCAAAAGCTTGAGAGCGAGCCCGAGATTGAGTTTCAGAATTTTCACAAAGCCTATGATGGCCTTCGTCCCGACGGCATTCTTCCAGGATCTGCAGAGTACAAGAAATTTCAGGCTTGGGCGACGGGGCAAACTGGTTTTCCGTTTGTTGATGCTTGTATGCGGTCGTTGATTTCTACGGGTTGGATCAATTTTAGAATGCGCGCCATGCTTGTGGCTTTCGCTACCTATCATCTTTGGCTTCCGTGGCGCGAGGTCGGTCTTCACCTTGCAAAATTATTTACAGATTACGAGCCCGGCATTCATTGGTCGCAAGTGCAGATGCAGTCGGGGACAACCGGGATCAATACGATTCGTATCTATAACCCCGTAAAACAAGGTCACGACCAAGACCCCGACGGAGATTTTGTCCGTCGTTGGGTGCCCGAACTTTTAGATTATCCCGATGTTGCTACTCATGAGCCTTGGAAGCTTGCTTCGCCGGGATCAATTTATCCCCTGCGTATTGTCGATCACGAAATTGCGGCCCGTGAGGCCCGCGAAAAAATTTGGAATGTGCGAAAATCAAAAGACCATCGCGCGGAGGCCGAAGCCGTGCTTGAGCAGCACGGAAGTCGAAAAGCCGGCCGCGGTAAATCTAAAAAAGCTCCAGCGAAAGACCCGCAGCTTAAATTCGAGGTCTGATTTGTTATCCGGTTTACGAATTGGGGGGGGCGGGTGCATCAAGCACCCGCTGCAGGTTTACTGAAGATCCAAGTCAGCCGAACCGTGCTCGAGGTACGACGTCATGCCGTTTTTCTGCTGGTAAATTGAGAAATTGATCGTCGATTTTCGCGAGCCCGACGACGAGAACAGGTCGACATTGTCCAAAGAAATTCGATTCCTGTCGCCCGAAACAGCGGCGTCAACAAGCGACGTAAATGGGTTCACAGTCACTCTCAGGTAAAGTTCTTCGCCACCCACTTGAAGGGTTTGTACGGCATCGAAGGAAGAATTAGTGATGGCACCTTGTTGAAGTGAAAAAAGAGGTAGTGCCTTACAGACTTCAAATTCGCTGTGCATGCCGTAGGAATTTGAAACCGTAACGCCCATCTTAGCATCTTTTGTTAGAAGAGCTCCGCTGCCGCCAATGACTCTTAAGGTTACCTTTGTAACATCAGCGAATTTGGCCGCCGTCACGCAGTTCATGGCGATAATCTGGCCGTTGTCTTTTTGAATGTCGGCCCATGTTTCAGGACGCACTTCTTGTGAAATTGCTGGTTCCGAAACTTTCACGTTGATCTGAAGAGAGCCCAAAAATTTTGAATTAAAATTGGCATTCATGTGGCGCGGACCCGCGTGCGCGGAAGCTGAAAGAAGAAGGGTGCAAAGGGCGAGCAGAGCTGACTTCATTTAGAAACTCCTGTTTGAAATTCGAGCGGTGAAACCCGCAATAAACACAATCTGTCTTAGCTCGGACAAGCTAAAAACCTACGTTAGGTCCGTGTGAGGTTTCTGTTCTGACGCACGTCTTCTTCGCGGCGGCGAAGCGCTGCGTTGTTTAGATTTCATGGCTACGGCGTAACGCCAACTTCGAACTTCGGAGGTCGGTATCCAGCCGGTCGTTGGCCTTCGGGGATTGTGAGGGTATTCCCATCTCTTAGACTTGTGTACGCAGGTGACAAAATTTCTATCCCAGCCTCATTGAACGAATCCTGGATGTTTCGGTGAAGTTCGGAATAGATGCTTGCCATATCATTGGGGTGTTTGGTGGTCGCATTGATTTCATAAGCTACATTGAAGTCGCCAAGAGCTGTCTGAAAAACAAAGGGCTCGGGCTTTTTGCAAACGAGGTTTGTTTTTAGTGCGGCCGCGATGAGTGCCGCATGAACTTTTGGCCAAGGAGCATCGTATCCGATCGTCACGGTCGTGTTTAGAATCAGTCCGTCGGTATCGGCCGATGAGCTGTAATTGATGATGTGGCTGCTTAAAACCATCGAATTAGGAATAGTGATTTCAACGTTCTTGATGGTTTTGATACGTGTGACGAGCAGGTTTTTTTCAACAATATCGCCGATGGTATCCGCAATTTTAACGCGGTCACCGGTTTTAAAAGGGCGCATGTAGGTGATGACGACTCCGGCGACCATATTTGAAATCGCAGACGATGAGCCCAAAGAAATCAAAACACCCAGAAAGACAGAAATTCCCTGAAAAGCGGGGGAGCCCGACCCTGGCAGATAGGGGAACGCCATAATTAGCGCAAACGCCAGAATGACAAGTCGAACTAGTTTGTAAGTTGGCTGCGCCCAATCGCGATAAAATCCGTCAAAACGAATCGTGCCGCGCTCGATTTCTAAAAAAAGAAAGGAAACGAATTCTAAGAGATACTTCGTCACAAATCCGATCACGAGAATGAAGAAAAAGTTCGGAATAAAATCGACTGTGACTTTAAATATTTGAATTAAGGGGTCTGCAATGTAGCCATAGATCTTCGGAGATAAATTTTCTGTGATCGGAAAAAAGCTAAAGACGAGCGGAACATAAAAATAGATAAGCGTGAGGCTAATGACGACGCGTGCCGTTCGCACGACCCAAAGACTGACGGCAATAATTCGGTCGGCAGTGATCAATTCAAAAGACTGAAGTCGGATCGATCGTATCCATCGCACATTGTAGTTTTTGACGTGGCTGGAAACTCTCTGACTTACGGTCGAGACCAGGTAGAGCAGCAAAATAAAGAGAGCTGTCGTTGCGACGGCGTAAGCGGTACTAAAAAGCAGAGCTTTGGGTGTTCGTCGAAGGCGAGCTTCTGTAATGGCGGCCGCCATTATTTCGGCCGCGCCTTGCGCAAACTCCGAACGCGAGCTGGTCACTTCGGTGACGTCGGCGTCAGTGGCAGAAAAAAGAATGATGTCTCCTGCGACGATGTCCGTTGTAGCATCGCGCTCGAGAACGCGAATTTGGGCAACATCGAACTCATGGTCAGCGACGGCTCGCATCAGTCGCGCAGCGATCGCGTCAGCGCGGTGTTTTGCTGTGAAGGAGGCAATTCCTTTCGAAAGACACAAAACTTCTTGGCCTCCAACAAAAACGGACTCGCACGAGGCGGACGTTGATTCCGATGTTGGCGGCGTTGGGGTTGAGGCGGGCGAGGCGCTGACCAAAGGAAGCTGGGCTTCGGCGGTGTCGATAACCGATACGACTAAAAGGCCTGAAAGAAGAGCGAAGGCTATTTGCGAAAAAGTCCTGAAGTTTTCTTTCATAAATGTAGCGTTCAACGTCTGCGCTTGAACGTCAAATCTAATGAAAGTTCGGACAGCCATTGCTTTGGGTAACGATCATGCTACCGTTCTTGACATGCCCCAAACTATGCCGAAGAAAAAGAGTCCGTGGTTAAAAGTAGCACTGTTTTTTCTGATCGGAGTCAGTGTGCTCACGGCTTACCACTTAAGTGGAGTCGGGTCCTATTTGACCCTTGAAGCTCTCAAAGAAAATCAAGAGCTCTTGCTTTTGAAGGTCGCTGAAGGACCTTGGGTTACGGCCCTAACGTTCGGTATTTTTTATGTCATTGTCACTGCGTTTTCATTTCCGGGTGCCAGCGTTTTAACTTTGGCCGCGGGCGCCGTTTTCGGACTTGCGAAAGGTACATTGATTGTCTCTTTTGCTAGTACGATCGGTGCGACTTTGGCGTTTTTGCTGACCAGATTCTTTTTTAAGGAAGCAACTGAGGCGAAATTTCGATCGAGTCTTGAATCGGTGAATCGCGGTCTTGAAAAAGACGGCGCATTTTACCTACTGACGCTTCGGCTGATGCCGCTTTTTCCATTTTTCTTGGTCAACGCTGTAATGGGTCTAACAAAAGTTAAGACGTCGACGTTTTTCATCGTGAGCCAGATTGGGATGATTCCTGGGACTCTTGCCTACGTGAATGCCGGGACTCAGGTTTCAAAGATTGATTCGTTAAAAGGAATTTTGTCGCCCGAGCTTCTGGGTTCGTTTGTTGTTTTGGGTCTTGTCCCGATAATTTCAAAAATGGGAATCGATTATTTTAGATCAAGAAAGTTTTTACGGCGCTTTAAGAAACCAAAGTCATTTGATTACAATATGATTGTGATCGGAGCGGGTTCGGCGGGACTTGTTTCGGCCTACATCGCATCGGCTGTGAAAGCTAAAGTCGCACTCATCGAAAAGCACAAAATGGGCGGCGACTGCCTCAACACAGGTTGTGTTCCCAGTAAAGCCCTGCTTCGTTCAGCTAAAGTTTTGAGTCTCTTTAAAAGAGCGGAAGAATTTGGTCTTAAGACACCCAGTCTCGAATTTGATTTCGCGAAAGTGATGGAGCGAGTTCAAAACGTCATCCGTGAAATCGAGCCGCACGATTCGGTCGAACGTTACACGGGGCTTGGCGTCGACTGCATATCGGGTGAAGCTAAAATTCTTTCGCCTTTTGAAGTGTCTGTTAATGGCAAGACGCTGACGACAAAAAACATCGTCGTCGCCACGGGCGCTCGTCCTTTAGTCCCAAACCTTCCCGGGTTGTCGGACGTTAAATTTCTCACAAGTGACACCGTTTGGAATCTTCGGGAAAAGCCGCGGCGAATGGTTGTCTTGGGTGGTGGTGCGATCGGCGCGGAACTCTCACAGGCGTTTTCTCGCCTAGGGGTTCAGATCACAATGGTCGAGATGTCGCCGCGAATTTTGTCCAAAGAAGACACTGACGTTTCTGAAATCATGCAGAAAAAACTTAAAAAAGACGGCGTGAATGTTCTTGTTGGTCACCGTGCCGTCAGAGTCCGGCCCGGAGTTCTTGTTTGCGAGGTCGGCGGACGAGAGGTCGAAATCGAGTTTGATCAGATCTTGGTGGCGCTGGGCCGCAAAGCAAACGTTTCAGGATTTGGACTGGAAGCTTTAGAAATTGAACTCGCGCCCAACGGGACGATTGTCGCTGATTCATTCTTACGAACAACAAACTATCCCAATATTTATGTGTGTGGAGATGTGACGGGACCCTATCAGTTCACACACGTGGCCAGTCATCAGGCGTGGTACGTCGCTGTGAATGCTCTTTTCTCGCCGTTTAAGAAGTTCGCGGTCGATTACCGCGTGATCCCTTGGTGCACATTCACGGATCCGGAAGTGGCTCGCGTAGGTCTTAGCGAAATCGAAGCGATAGAAAAAGGCATTGAGGTCGAAGTCACTCGTTACGGAATTGATGACTTGGACCGCGCGATTGCTGAAAGCGAGGCTCACGGATTCGTGAAAGTCCTCACGCCGCCTGGAAGCGATAGGATTCTTGGAGCTACGATTGTTGGTGCGCATGCGGGCGAGCTTTTGGCGGAGTACGTTTTAGCCATGAAGCACGGGCTTGGTTTAAATAAAATTCTTGGAACGATTCACTCGTATCCGACGATGGCCGAAGCCAACAAATTTGCCGCCGGTGTTTGGCGAAAAGCCCACGCGCCTCAAGGTGTTTTGAAGTGGGTCGAGCGGTATCATGCGTTTAGAAGAGGTGGTCGATGAAGGTTTCAATGTTGCAAAATAAGCTAGTGGCGCGTTTGGCGCTACGGTCGCTTCGCAAAAGTATCGCCCCAAAACTTCGCCCGGTTTTAATGGCCGCGTTCATTGTGCCCGTGAATTCTTTAGATGAATGGAAGACCGAGAAATTTTCTAAGGGGCCAGCCAATGTCGTCACAGCGTCGGAGGCAGGCCTTAAGATTAAAGTACAGTCCTCGGCGAGTCCTTTGATTTTGCCGCTTAAGGGGAAACAAGTCGTTTCGAGCTTTAAGGTTCAAGCCCGCTTTTCGGATTTGCCGAAGTTTTTAGATGTTTCAAAGCAAGGTGCGCGCGGCGCTGATGATTTCCCCTTGCGGCTTGGTTTTATAGTCCCTGGGGAGAAGAAGTTAACGGGCGTAAAAAAAATGTTCGCGTCGTCGTGGGTGAAGCATTTATTTAGCCAGGTTCCACAAGACACTGGACTCGACCGCATTGAATTTTTTAACGTCGTTCAGAATAAGGATCTTGTAGGAACCGGCCGCGAACATCCGGCGTCGGATCTCTTGCGAGAAAACTTCATTCATTTCATCGAGAAGCCCGGGGTCGTTGCGATCGAGCACAAACTTATAAGTCCCATCGAAGCCGTCGCCCTCTGGATCAGTATCGACGGTGATGATACGAAGACCTCGTATGAGGTCGAAATCTTGAAAATCGAACTCGCCTCCGAATAGGGGCCTCAAGCGGTTCTCACCGAGGCTGCTTGCACGGATTTTTTTCACGTAGCAAGAGATTGCTACACTTTGTAGCAAATCAGGCTGCGAGTTTATCGTCGTTCATGATACGTCGGTCGAGATGAAACAGTCTGAACAGATCAACGACTTCTATATTCACAAAATCCGCGAAGGGCTGAGTCTTCGGCAACGGGGTAATCCTGGCTATTCACTTCGCGCGTACTCTCGAGATTTAGGCATCCATCCGGCGACGTTGAGTCAGGTGATCAATGGTAAACGACCCTTGCCGTTTAAAAACTCGAAAAAAGTTGCAGATACTCTGAAGCTTGGGCCCAAAGAGCGAACTCTATTTTTCGAGAGCTTTCACCGCTCAAAAACTGCCATCGATGAGATCAAGATTGATCAGCATGATGAACGTTTCATGTTGGACGAGTCCTACTACCGTGTGATTGCCGAGTGGGAGCATTGCGCCGTCCTTTCTCTCATGGATACGAAGGACTTTATTCTGTCCGAGGCCGAACTCACTCGTCGGCTTGGGGTGACACAGACGCGCGCGAAGGTCGTCATTGAAAACTTACTTCTAAGCGGACTGCTTCAGAGGACGAAGACCGGGACTTTCACACTGACGCACAAAGCTGTTCGCACAACGGAAGACGTATCGAGCCAAGCCCTTCGAGCCAGCCATCTTGAGAATTTGGAAATCGGGAAGCGCAAGCTCGAAGAAGTGGGCGTTGAACTGAGGGATTTCTCTGCCATGACCCTGGCGATTGACCCCAGAAAAATATTTGAAGCCAAAACCATCATTCGGGAGTTTCGCCAGAAAATGGCAGCACTGCTCAGAGATGGCAAAAAAACTGAAGTCTTTCAGCTAGCGATTCAGTTTTATCCACTCACAATCATGCAGGAGAAAAAATGAAGAACTTAGCCTTAATATCTCTCGTCGCAGTTATGTTTTCCGCGCTGCCGGAAGCGCCGGCGGCGATGTCGAACGAAAAAGGAAACGGTGGTGACGTCGTTAAATGTCAACCGACCGAAAGAACGGGAATTCGATCAAAACCACACTTGCGGGTGCTTGATTCTGTAATTTTGGAAAGGAGTCAGACATTCTCGCGTCGTAAGTTTAATTCTTCAGAACAAGCGGCAGCGTCGATTCTTGAGAAATTGAAATCGACGGTTCCCTTGATGGCTGAGAGTTGGGAGTCTTTCAAAGCGACGGCCGCCAAAAAAGTAGATCTTGAGCGAGGTGTGGTTTGGATCAGCGGCGTTCCAAAGGATCTCGCAGATGAGAATCTCTTTCTCGAAGTGCCGCCGGGCTGCGGAAAAAAGCTTGTTCAGGCGATTGTTCGAGTCGGGTCTGGACCGACACGGTTCTACTACGACCCAAGTATTCACGCTGAAATTACCAATGATACCGACGAACTCTCATGGCTGTTGGTTCATGAATGGCTTCGCGACTACATTCAAGATGCCGATGTGATTCGAGTTCTGAATGGCTACTTCCATTCGGAAGAGTTTTTTACCGCCTCCGAAAATCAGGTGGCCCAGACGTTGGAAAGTTTTGGCTTGAGCCGTTACGCGGTCGGTCCGGTTGCAAGCGAAGTCAGGCGGGCGCAAGTCGAACTGGCTGAGATTCTTTCGAAATTCGAGCCTATTTTGGCTGAGGCCTCAGAGATGAAAAAGCGTGGTGACGTTCAACAGCTTCGTAAGATCATGGCTGAATCCGATGGTTGGTTTGAGCTTATGACTACGATCGGGCGGATTGGGCAGCCGAAAGATGTCATCAAGCGGTACAACGATGTTCTAAAGTCCTACAGCATTCTCCTCAGAGCTTCCGGACGGTTTTCATAATGAAAACCACACACTTACTCATAGCCGTTGTTTTCTTGATGTGTTCACTTCGCGTCGACGCTCGTGACATTCGCACCGAGGCTGTGCTGCGAGCGCCGATGGTGGTTGCGATTTTGAACGGTCTTGTCGTCGAGCAGGATTTGAAGTGTCAGCTGGCGCTCGAAGAAGATGGCGGCGAGTCCGTCGCTTACTTCGTCGAAAATAATCGAAGTCGATTCAGCGCCGGTTTTCTTTGTGACGATGGCCGCACGGCCGTCATCGAGGGAATTTTAGGTGACGGACAGGTCGCCACCGAAGAGTTCAGACTTGTTTATGCCAACTAATTGGATTTCCGAGCGGATCTTTTCAATTTGATGGGGCAAGTTTTCCATGGCGCATTGCATTGTCGGGGCTGTGGATGGTAAGCCGGCCCCTGGTTCTGCGCCCATTTTTATCGTCTAGATCTGCCCCTAGGAGGCCCCACGTGGCTTATCGAAGTTTGTTTGCACTTTTGGCTGTCGTTACTTTCTCCGCGTCGGCCAACGCCAGCGTCACGTGCCAAGATCTGTTTCAAACTCGCGCAGCCGATGTCGTGGACGCAAATGCCGTTGCTCAAAAGCAAGCGGCCGAACTTTGGGAAAAAGCCGCTCAAGGTCTTTCTGATCGAGGCATTATCTCAAGCCGCTATCCGCTAACTCCCGAGCTTGCTTCCGAGGCCGCTAAAAAGGGCATGATGCATTGGTATCTTCGCATTTACTTGGCGAGAAACTTGGCCGAAGCCAAGCGCCATGCGGAAACCGAGCTCGATCCTCTCATGCAGGGAGTTTACCTCATTGATCCAAAACTCACCGAGGCGACTCTTCAGCAGCCGCCGTCGGAAGTTTTCAATCGGCTCTTTGATGCGGACGGAATGGTTTTCTTTAAGACGAAGTATCAGGAGATCGATCCTTCGAAAGTCGACGCCGCCAGCGATCCGCTTCGCTATTTGAACAATCAAGATGGCGTTTTGGTTGAACGCACGATGGTCATGGAGACGGTCGACGCTAAGTACGTCCGTGAGAATTTCGAAGCTTCGGAAGTCATTTGGGATCGCAATGATCCCGAGCGCGGAAACTACCTTTTCTTCGGCGGTTATTCGTTTCCTAAAGTTCGCGGCGTGATTCGGTATGAGGATACGATTGGATCGAAAACGTATGACCGAATGCGGAAGCTCGCGGCCAAGCTGATTGCTAGCGGCTACACGGTTCGCTTCAATTCAGACTTTAAAAAATCTCTCGACATGGTTCGCGATCAAAAGCGACGAGTGGGCGGCGAGTGGGTTCAGAACTCGCGGTATTTCGATAAAGCGACGTACGATACAGCGCTTGAGAGTTTCGCTCTGGGGCGCGCGTACAGCGTTGAAGTCTGGAACGAAAAGGGTCAGCTCGTGGGCGGAATGATCGGCAACCGCCAGGGTTCAATCTACAGTCCCGACAGTGTCTTTTACGATGTCGATGGCTATGCAAACAAGGCCATCGATTTCGCGAAGATTTCGGTCGTTGCTATGATGGATCGCCTTCAGGCCGCCGGTATTCCTTTCGCCGACGCTGGCATGGTCAGTCACTTCACAAACCTCATGAAGGGTCGTCTTTACGATTCGTCGGTGTTTGTGAAGCTTATCGAAAGTCTTCCGCCTGAATCGAAAGCGGTTGTTGATATGAAGACGAACTGGACACCGTAGTTTCAGTGGCCTGCGGGATGTCGCGTCGCCTCAGTGGGTTGCGCGCAGGAGAAAACTTCGCGCGATGATTGAGGCGGCCTCGATCGGAGAACCGCATCTTTCGAAGTGCTGCCGCTCTTCTTCACTATCCAGAGCCGCGCACGGCTTGGTTTGATTCATAAAGTTCCCGCGCCAGAGCGATCGCTTGTTCTTTCGAAAGCCCCTGCGCTTCCAATTCATTCTCTAGTACGTAGCGATCGATGTCCCTCCAGCCTCGAAGGCCGTGGACGACTCTTGAAAATGGAATCGCATCCCAAAATTTCGTTCGTCGGCCCCTTTCGTCGGTGAACGGTTGGCCTTTTTTTGAGCCGCCCACGTCGAAGGCGATTCGCGCCGTGAGCAGACGAATCCACGTCTGATATTGGCGGCGTGCCGTCATTGGGCTCCCCGAGAGCTTCACCACAAGATGCAGATGGTTTCCGACATTCACATACTTTTTTAGCTTCACACCATAGCGCCTTGAAATCCTCGTTACCAGATCATTCACTTTGATCTTGTTCGCACCAAGCATCGTTCGCTTTCCTTTGGCGTGCTTCGACCGAAAGCAAACGTGGACGGGTTTTTGACTGCTGAGCGGACGGAATGTTTTCGCGTGAGTGTCGTGGCCGGGGGACCTTTCTGTCCCGATAAACGTATCTTTAAGCGCAGGCAAAAACGAAGTCTGAGCAGAGCGATATTTTCTTGGGCCCCTGAGTTTTGATTTTGGCTTTGATTCAGGTCGATTTTGCGAGGGCCGCTTCGTCGATGGCGATTTTTTGGCCAGCGTTGCGACACATTTTGGTTCAGATCTCCCGTCTGTGCTTGAGCGTTTTTGTGAAATCAACATCGTTTAGAAGCATACGTATTTTCATATACAAAATCAAGCGTAATTTTGATCGGTAGAGCGGTTGTCGCGCCGTGGTGGTTGCGGGTTTTGTGGCTCTAGCGAGTGGAGGCGGCGTGATTGTTGGTGGTGGTTGAAATTAGCGGTGGTGGGAGAGAAGGTTGGATGGAAAGGAGGTTGGATGGAAAGGACGGTGAGCGGAGCAGAGGAACAGTGGCTGAGTATGGTCGGGTGTTGGTGGCAGGGCTGGATATTGGTTAGATAGGACGTCGGGTGATGTCGAGGTTGGTGCTGATGAGAGTGGCGCCGGAACGCAGGGAATGTACTTTGAGAGATGGGTCGGGTGGTACAGTGCAAGGCCGCGCTAGGGGCAGCCTTTCAGTAGCGCTGGCAGAGCCGCGTGAGGTGCGGCCAGGTTTATGGGCGGTAAGGGGCGGTGGGGTTTATTGAAGATGAACAGGCCCGTGTGAGACAGCCACGGAGCTAAGAAGACCTTGTCGCGACAGATCCGAGAAAAAGGCTCATGGCCCTTAGAAAGTAGGCTCGAGGCCCAGGGCCTCGAGCGGAATCACTTAATTTGCGCGGGCGGTTGGTTGGAAGAGGGCTTCGCAGGTGCGGCCGCCGGCGGTCGATGCTGGCGACGCGAGACTCGAAGGTGCGCCTCGTGCGGCGGTGTCGGTCCCAGACGCTTCGCGCGACCGCTGCTCTTCGACGAGACTCTTGGCCTGCTGAAAGGCTTGGCGATTCGCGCGACGGGCGCGGATTTCGTTGATCACCGGGATCACGGCCAGGGCGGGAAGCCATGGAAGCGAGGCTCCGGCCAGCGAACTCAATGTTTGGAACATCGGATTCACCGCAATCGCCGTACCTAGAGCTTTCGTGAACAAGATCGCGTCTTTCGAATAAAGAATCCACGGGATCATCGATCCGAAGGTGACCCACGCATAGGGAATGCCGTAGGCGATTTTAGACATCACGCCACCCATCGGCTGAATTCCTTGCTGGCGGAACATGCGATTCATCCATTGGCTGGGTGCACTCGTGAGCGGACTCACCAAGTAGAGTAAGAAGAACGAAGCAAACGGAATGTTCACGCCCCAAAACGTTCGCGCGTACTCCCATTTCACGGTCGTCCCTGTCAGCATGTACTTACCAAGACGCTGAACGCTGCTGATGAGATCATAAGCGGCGGGAACGTTTCGGTAGAGCTTTGCTTGAAGTCCTGTTTGAAATCCGACTTCGTCACTGAAGCCCGAATCAACCACACGAGCAAGAATTGTGAGGATTCGGCTGTCTTTGTGGTTTTGTCGAAAGCGTTGAGTGAAGCCTGGTTGTGCAGGCGAACGCGGTGGAACCAAGTTCTGATCGATCGTCGCAGAACGATAGTTGTCGAGGTAGTTTTTGGCGAACAACGAGAGCTCAATCTGAGATCGCTCAGCGACGCTGATGCGTTCAAGGTGAGACTTGAGCGGTTCATGTCCAAGTTCTGAAGCTGTGTCAGTCTGAGTGCGCAACAAAACGTACTCAAGCATGCGGCGCTCGTCGTCGTTCATCGCTTTTGGATAAACCCCGACTTCGTTGGCCATCGCTTCGGCGTAATACCGATTGAGAGTTTCTTGAGGTGTGTTGGCTGTATCACCCAACGCGCGTTCCATTGTTTTTCGGTACGCCCGTTGATGCTGGACGTTCTGGTACCAGCTCATCTTTGGATGTTTGTAGTTTGCAATGGTGTCGGACTTCTTCTGCCGAGCGAATTTCTCGCGCAGCTTTTGTTCGACCAAAAGTCCGAACTCAGCGCGATGAACAGTCTCGAGCTGAGCAAAAGGATATTTTTTCCCAAGCTCTTCGGTCGCAAGCTTCTTCGCTTCATCGATGTGAGTTGAGATAAAAGATTCCGGCAGATTCATGAGAGTGCCATCACCGGTATAGAAACTAAAAAAGGCCTGACGGAAACGAATCGCTGCTTCGCGTGCTCCTTCGGGGCTCATTCCCGTCCACACGTCGGGAACGTGTCGAACGACGGTGTCCACATCGCCTGAGTACGTCAGAAGCGACAGCATCCTCGTAAGATCTCGGCGAGCTTGCAGAGACCTGACGGGGTGCTTCAGGTCCAGTGAGAACAACGTCAGCAGACGACGTGTGCTTTCAAGAATTTTAAGCGCCTCTATTTTAGCTTCGTTCGGAGCTTGTTTTAAACTTTCCTTCTCAAGCTCGATGGCGCGCTCAAGGGAACTTTTGATGAGTGCTGGACGAGATTCGCCTAAGAACGATTTTTCACCGGACGAATCGCGCTCGACATCGGAAAGTCGAAAGCCAAGTTTTTTCAAGACCACTTTGTCGACAGTGCTCACATCAAACAAGAAATCCATTTTGTCGGGAAGGCCCAGCTGCTTAAGCTTGGCGTTCATAACGTCATTGTAAAGGCGTTCGCGCTCTTCTTGAACTTCAGGTGCCAGAGGATTCTTACCCATTTTCTTTAGCGCATCGTCGACCTGCTTTCGGACCAGCGGTTCGACTTGGCCTTGAGTTTCTTGGGAATAGCCGGAAGCTCCCGACGAAATCCAACCGACGAAGTTTCGAACGATGTCGTTCACGATGAGGCTGCGTGTTTGCTCGTTGGCGGGATCATAAGTTTCATACACACGCTCGGCGAGTGCCGGAGGTAAGTGCGGCAAAAGTTTTTCGGCCATCCATGGGATGAAAGCGACCTGTTGAACGTAAACGATGTAAGTATCGACGGTTCCCATGACAACCGCACCCAGCATGAATGTTTTCATACTGACGGGCGTGTTGGTCGAAACGGCTCGGCCCCACAAGAAATTGTAGTTGAGTATCTTTCTTAAAAGTTTGTTGTCGGCCGCGGCCGCTTCAGGAAAATAGCGATCAGCCATTCTTTCAACAAAGTTCGCTGTCAAGACGCCGGGAACTTGCGTTGCCGTCGTCATCACACTTGCCAAAGAGTCGCCGATCTCGACGACTTCACGGTAGGCCGTTTTCGAAGCTCGCCGAACGGGTTCGGGCACGGTTTTCTGAACGAGCTTCCGAGTGCCTCGGTCGAAATTCTGTTTTGCTCGGCCCAAGCGCGTTGTCGCTTCAGGAACGATAACTTCAACAACCTGATTGGCCGACGTTCGAAGTTCGTTCGCTTTTTCTGCATCAAGCCCCGTTGCAGCTTGAATGGCTTCAACCGAGGCATTGCCAAGCTCGGCGCGTGTGCGAATTCCGTTTTTAACAAGCTTCATAGAGTTGTCGATATCGAACTCGAGAACCGGAACAGTTCTGAGGTCTCTTAGCGACCGTCGTGTCGAGAACTTTTCTTTTAGAAGTGTGTACTTGAGCGCAACGGCGACACTCAAAAGCGCGCCGAACGTCCATCCGAAGCGAATCAGACTGTTGATCAAATCTCCCGACAAATTCATGTCGGCTTTTGCTTCAGGAATTGAAACAGTCTTTAAAATTGTCGCCCAAAGCGGCCCGACCTTTCCCGAAAGAAGATCGAGTGCTTTATCGAAATCAAAACCCAAACCAGAACCAAGACCAGAAACCGACCGACTGTCGAGATCGTAGCCAGTGAAAAGCATACCGAAGCCGTAGGTACTGCCGCGCGCTGGGAAAAACTGCTGCGGTGAACTTGTCGTGGCCGTTCCCGATTGAAGAGCAACAACGCCACCCAAGAGCGCATTTAAAGCCTGAACTTTTTCAACCTGGCGAATATCGCCTTCAGAAACGGGAACCCAGTCGCCCTCGCTGCTTCCCAGCGAAATGGTTTCCATGTCCGAGTAGTGATCGGCCTCGATGGGGCCGGTCCAACCATGACCTGGTAACGGGAAAAAGTAGATTTTTACTGGAGCTGAAATCGCAGCGGCTTCGAGCCATTCTTTGTAGTTAAAGAAAAATACACCCTCACCTACACGCTCGTCTTTTCCAAGGGGGCCAGATGCTTTTTCAAAAATATCACTGCCTTGATCGAGCGTGAGAAAAACATGTTCTTCTGTGACGAGAACAGGAGTCAGCGGAACACGAAGTCGAAGTGACTTTCGAGCGTGCGGTGCCGTCAGCGTAATGGACTGATCATTCTCTTTTGTGAACGAAGCTTCGGCGTCCGAGCTGCCTGTGGTTCCACCGCGAGCCGGGGTCCACTCTTGAGACCTTAAGAAAAAGGGATCTTGATCTAAAGCCGGATCGTTTTTTGCGATCTGAGGTGCGGGAAGAGCGGGCTGTTTTGCGAACTCCGCAAAGACGGGATCGAGCATGAGATTTTTAATCAAGGGAGCGGCAAAGTCTTCGGCCGTCAGAGGCTTTTTCGAAGCTGGCGTGGCGTAGACCACCATGGGAATGCCGAAGCCGATTTGGAGGGAGATGATAGCCGTGAGAACTGCGGATCCGACTCGAATTTTCATGGTAGCCACGTGAGCATCTTTTGTACCGCTCGAGGCTGACTTATAGGAGAGCTAAGGTGTTGATATTATTGAAAACAGCCGAATCTCGATTCCGCCCAAAATCTCGGAATCATCGAGAATTTACAGGAGTGTTGAAAAGCTCATCTGGTTCCAAAACGGCATGGTGACCGTGGGTCCCAGAAGATGGACCGGACGTAGGGCTTGTTTGATCTTGAGAATCGGCACTTTAGTCTCAAGACGTTGGTCATGGGCTCCGAGAAGAACACCGTGGAACTTATCGCTCTGCTCTTACTAGTCCCCCTGATTTCATTCTCCGGCGGCGAGCCAACGGCCGAGATCACAAAGGCTCCAGAGCAACACGCCGTCGTTTCGTTTTCCGAGGGGCAATGGAAAATTCAGCCCCCCGAAGACTCGTCACTTACGATGACCGTGGTCGAGAGTCGACGTCAGCTGCGCGGTCCTGCGTCAGGACCTACAGCTTCTCGTCGTATCGATGTGATTGTCGCTGCACCTTAAGTCACAATTAGAAAACATGAAAACTAACTTTCGGCTTTTCGTTTCTTTCGTTTCTGGGGTCGTCGCCCTCATGGTGACTTCGTTTGCGATTCCGGTTTTATCAGAGACCGCGGGGACTCTCGAAGAAGAGGCCTTCTCGGTTTCGCCGATGGAGATGAATTTTACTTTGGTAGCGGGCGCGAAGCTCACTTCTAAATTTCGCGTTAAAAACAAAAGTGACTCATCGATGAGAATTCGCGTTGACGCTTTTGAGCGCACGAACGAGCTGGACGGCGCCGAACGTCGCCAGCCGACCAAAAAATTAAAGCTGAGTGATCGCGAGTTCGAAGTCCCTGGTGGTGGTGAAAAAGAAATCGAAATTTCATACACAGGACCCAAAAAACTAAAAACCGAGAGCGCCTACCGGGTCGTCATTAAACAAGTCGATGCGGATGTTGCCGTTGAAACCGGAAAGTCACTGGATCTTCGCTTTGTCTATGTTGCGTCCGTTTATGTTTCACCCGACAAAGCGAAGTCGAATCTTTTGGTCGAACGAGTTCTACGTATCAATGGAACAAGTGTCGAAGTTGATTTTTCAAACAGCGGTAGTGCTCATCAAAAGCTGAGTGGCGTCGAAATAAAGATTCGTCAGGGTGTCGCCGAAGCTGAGCGTCAGTTCGAAATTTCAGAGAAAACTCGTCGCCAATTATCGCGATTGAACGTCCTTGCTCGTGGACGATTGCGTACGGTTCTTGAGGTTTCGCCTGGGAAAGATTTGATCGACGGACTTCCGATCAACGTGAGTGTAAAGTAAATTCCACTAGGGCTCGTAGTTCGCGAGGTATGTCTGTATCGAATCAAGATCGGTATACCCGTAGTAGTATCTGAGCACGGCTTCTTCTGTCAGAGTCGACATGCCCTTCTGTCGTGCCAGGGCGTTCAGCTGAAGTTTTGATTGCTTCTGATTGATGGCATCAGAGATTTCTGCATCGACGACAAAGAGCTCGAATAAGGGAATGCGGCCCGCATAGCCTTTGACGCAAGCATCACATGACTGTCCGGCCATATAGAATTGCGTGTCCTCAGGAATCGGCAGAATGGAATTTAAGAACTCTATTTTGTCATCCGGCAAGTGTGTGGGCTCTTTACACTTCGCACAGAGCGATGGGATGAGGCGCTGACCGAGAGAGCAAATAAGAGTCGTCGCAATGTTTGTGGGGTGAATATCTAAAGCTTCGAGGCGCGAGACGACGCCGACCGCATCGCGCGAGTGCAGTGTCGTCAAGACCAAGTGGCCAGTTTGCGCCAGCTGGAGGGCGGCATGGGCCGACTCTTCATCACGAATTTCTCCTAGGAAAATCACGTCGGCATCTTGTCGCATGAAGGCTCGGCTTAAGGACGCGAAACTCGTCTTTGAAGTGACTTGAGTGTGATTCACATAGGGGAGTCGTGTCTCAACGGGATCTTCGGCCGTGATGATTTTGCGTTCAGCCGAGGCCAGAGTATTGATGATCGAGTAGATGGTCGTCGTTTTTCCGGATCCAGCGGGACCATTTAGAACAATCAAACCAGACTTTTGCTGGGTGACGCGAATCAGCTTCATCCGCATCTCTTCGGTCATCTGAAGTTTATTGATGGAAAGGTTCTGATTGCTGTTTCTTTGGACTCGAATCACCAATTCTTCGATCCCGGCCGAGGGAACCGTAGAAATTCGAAGGACCACGTGATCGCCACCACTGGAGACCACCATCTGGCCATCGAGGGGAATGCCAACATCGGAGCTCGACATTTCTGCGAGAACTTTTATGCGAGCAATAATTTCGTTGTAGTAGTTTGTAATAAAATTGGCGCGAATAGTTTGAAGTTTTCCATGAACCCGGTAGCGCAGAAGGTAGCGGTCGGGATGTTCAGTCGTTGGAATATGCGGCGATAGATGAATGTCGCTGGCGCGAAGTTTTAAGGCAGAAGAAATAATAAAGTCGACAGCATCAATTGCGTTAGTGGGGCGCCCGGCGGGTGGTCTTAGGCTGTGGACTCTTTCCATACGTGCATCAGCGTAGCGTGTGGTCAATTGTACGTGAAGACAAATATTAAGTCGGGCTCGAGATCACTTCTTTGACCGTACACTCATTTCGAAATTGGCGAGAGCTTCGGAGTTTGCGCCGATGATAGCTCCTTTTAGTTGAACATTGTTTTTTTCCGGTGGCTGAAGTTCAAACGTCATAAAATTGAGTTTGACGTCAACTCCGGTGATTTGGCGTGGATTTGGGATTGTATTCCAATTGGAAGGATAGGTTTTTGAGTGCAGCGCACTGGACGTAAATTCATAAGTTTCATAGCCCAACCACTTTGACTCGATTTTTGACACCTCGCTTAAATGTCGATCTCCTGAGACGAAGACGACCGGCGATGTTTTGAGAATTCTAAGCTGTTCCAAAAATGTTTTGAGGCTTTCGGGATGGCGCCCTTCGTAGGATTCGAAACGGTGATAGGCACCGAACCACTGATCTCCGCTGATGAGCCAGGAGGGTTTTCGTAGGGCCTTGAGATTTGAAAATAGCCACGTCTCTTGTTCGGCTCCGAAATGTGTTTTCAAGTCTCGAAATGACCGGTTGTCGAGAAGAAAAAAACCGTAGCCGAAAGCACTGAAGCGCGAGCTTAGACCTGGCCCCTTTATAAACTCAGGGACTTCGCTGGAAAGTGCTCGGGGAAAAAAGGCTTCAAGCACTTTTTGAGATTCTAGTTTGAAGGGATTAGTGGCATCACCATCTTTCATTCCGTAGTCATGATCATCCCAAGTGACGACAGTCGGAACCAATTGCTTCCATCTAAAAAAATCGAGCGCGAGAAATGTTTCAACGTAGCGGGTCCATAGCGAAGCCTCATCCATGGGGCTTTTGAAGCGGCCATTGGCAACTTCCGCATAGACATTGTCGCCAATCAGAAAGAGCAGATCTGGTTTTTCATCTTGCACAGATTTCCACATCGCTCGGCTTGGCTCGAGATAGGCATCGTAGAGGCAGCTGGCTACTGCGATTTTCGCACGTCGTGGTGAAAGATCGAGCGCTCTAAATGTGCGTCGGTCAAGAACGTTGCCCGGTCCATCCCGAAGCCTCAGTTCATAGCTTTGACTTAAAGAAAGATCTGAAATTCGAAGGTGAACAACGGCCGTATCAGACGTTTCGATAGAGAACCTAGCCACCGATTTTGGTTGAAGAAGATTTCCCTTCGAATCGGCAATCTCAAAGCTCAGCGTTTGGGCCTTGGGCACGATCACAGCAATCTGCGTGCTGGTTGCGTTTGTTAGGCCCTGCAGAATGGGAAACCCTGGCAAGGTTGGCGGCTTTGGTGAGCTCGCGCAGCCGCCATTGAAAGCGGTCAGTAGGACGAAAAAAGTAATGGCAGGGACACAACTCTTGCGAGACCGCGAAAGATCAGTCGTGTTGGCTTTCGTGGGATCTTCGCATTTCCCAGAGGAAGTGAGAAATATAAGGGCGGCGCGTTTCGCCCGTCGAGACCATAAGGAGCTTTGTGATTTTAAGATCATATGGATCCGTGAAAAGAAGAATGAGTTGCTCTTGAATAAAATTGGTGTCGAGAGTGACATAGTTGTCTGTCCCGATTCCAAGCTCAAGATTTTTCTTTTCCCACCAGGAAAAAGGATGATCTTTGTAGTCTTCAAAAAGTGCTGAAAGTTTGTTGTTCGACGAGGGAAGAGAAACAAGAGAAACACCCTTATCAATCATACGGTTGAGAACGTCGTGCTGGTAGAGTTCGACTTCACGCGCCGTATGAAACTTGGCTTTTGTGAAGAGCAGAATCTCGTCGGTTTCCAGTCGTTCTCCCGCGATCAGTTTTTCTCGGACTAAATTCGAGTGATCTTGCCAATCCATTTCACTGACTTCGTTGTACTCAAGGGTGCCGGCGCGAATCGCTTCACCCCGCGCATTCCACTTAAGAACTCTCTGGTAGAGTGAATGAAAATAAAAGTTGGGGTTTATCCCCAGCGAAAGCCCGTGCTCGAGCGTATCAATACGCCAAATATTCATGGCGTTGTCGACGGCTTGTATACCTTTTCTGAGGGTCTTCCAAACTTCGCCGTGATGGCTTCGAACTTTGAACCCGCGGTACTGAAGCTTTCTAAAGCCAAGTTTCATGTCTACGAAGTGGCTCTTTCGAAAAAGCTCCGCTTCATTTCCGACGGTGTCGACTTCGTTCATCACCTCAAGCAAGAAGGGATGCTTGTCGATCAGCTGTAAGATTTCATTCACTTGGTGAAGGAAGTGTTCTTTCTTTGATTTGAAACGAACGTTGTCGAAAAAATTCGATTCCTTCCGAAATGATGGAGAGAGTGTGAAGTTCCACTGAGGGTACTCGCTCTTGAATTTCATAAAGCCGTCGTAAAGGCCCAAAACGACATCTTCTTCCGTTACATCTTCAAGACCCGGGACTTTTTCAGACTCATCGGAGGTGGCTCTAGAGATCGAAAACTTCAGCCGAATGAATCCAACATTGTAAAGCCCATACAGGGTCTTCGCCATGTGGTAAGCCGCTTCAGCGTGGGCCTCTCGGTCGACCAAAAGAAGTTTTGGAAGCATCAAAATACTTAAGTACCGACTGAATCGCTCGTTATCTTTAATTTTAAGAAGTCGTTCGACGTCTTGGACGGACCGAATTGGCAACGCCGACGGGCCGTAAATATCGGTGATCTTTTTTTCGTAGATCGATTTGTTTGGTCCTTCCAGAAGCTTTTTGATTCGAGGGAAAACAAAATCCGCTGAAAGAGCGCCGGTCAGATGCGTGTGCTCGTCGCGGTAGGGAAGTGGAAAACGTCTGAAGAACTCGAAGAGGCCCGCGGCGACATCATGCTTCAGTAGCGTTTCAATACCGATCTGATCAGTTTGGTAGGCCGAAATGAGCCCGCGAAATTCCTTTAGCTTTTTTGTGAGCTCTGAATCGCGGCGGACTCGATCGGCATTCATCATGAGTTCGAGCGTGTCGTCGAGAGTGATGCCGTTGGTTTCAGAAATGATCTCGATGAAAGCTTGTGTGAGATCTTCTATTTTATTTGGGTGTTCCATGGCTGAGTATATTCCAAAGTGCTTAAAAATGCACTGGGTTTTATTTTTTCCTCAGAGCGGGCCGCGGCTTGGTTCAGAACAGAACGGGTGGATGCTTTTGTCCTGAACGACTGTTTTGTTGGCAAAGTCGTAGCTGAATTTGTGATCCCAAGACGTACACCAAATTGCTTTTGATTTATCGATCCCTTTTCCCTGGGCATCCGAGACCATCGGCACGTCGGCAATTTTAAAGAGGCACGTTTCAAGCTCAAGTGAAGAATTGCGAGCGCTTGGATTGACGGTTCCCTCAATGAGGCCCGTGGTTGCCAGAAGTTCGGACTTGAAAACGGTTCCGTGGGGAGGCTTCATGTCGAAGTACCAAGTGGCGTTGTCGGCATCAAGATCAGCGGGATCGCGATTCCATTTGTAAAGATCGAATCGACCGTAAGACTCAAATGACGTCGCTAGGGGATCGGCGTGGCTTGAGTCGATAACCCAATTTTCGTGGCGCATAAGACTGTAAGCACCAAACTGCTTGTGCACGAATGTGAAATCTCTCTCTACAGTTCCATCGGGGAGAAGTTGAGATTCAAACATGCAGCCGCGAAGGTACTGAACAATGCCATAGCGCGAGATTTCTTTCGGTGTCGTCGTCTGCACGATAAAGCGTGTATCCGTCATGTAGGAAGCAAATTCGGCGCGCTCATTGGGAAGAAGAACTTTGATTTTTCGCTCAACGAATTTCACGCTTTTAAGGTCGCAGGTCCCGGCGGACTTGCAATCGACCTGCGGAGGCATTGTTGCGGATCGTTTTGAGAGTTCTTTGATGGAGGCCGCCGACTGAGCGCTGGCATTCAGTGATCCTGCGAGGAGAAGTAAAAAACCGAAAGCGATGGCTAAAGTCTTAGGGCCTGTTGTGTTCGACATATTTACTCCTGGATATATGGGAGCAAAGTCTTGGGCGTGTTGTCGAGAAGGGCGGGGGAATTAGCCGCCTCGCCAGGCCTTCAGGCTAGGCCGCGAGCCGTCGGATCGGCCGACATCCACCACGCCTGTTTTGAGCGCTCGTATTTTTTGAGCCACGCCGGCGCGGAGCCATCTTTTTCAAATCGAAAGTGAATCGAATTCGTCGGTGTTTCTTGAATGAAAACGGCGCTGGGAGAAACGGCGCTAATTTTTGAAGCGTCGTGCATCGCTTTAAGCTTTAAGGCAAAAAGACCGGCCACCAGTTCAGTCGTGGGATCCGCAGGAAAAGGCAAGAGACGCGCATCCGGCGTCGTCGCAATGAGGAAAGGAATTAATGGGTCTGAAATATTATGGAGGAAGCTGTGGTCCACAGTCTCTGTGATAAAACGCTTCCAGGCGGACTTAACGACGCTAAATTCTGCGGCCATAGCGGCACCATCAAGGGACTCGGAGCCCATTTTAAAAACAGCCGTTGCGTACCATGTGTGACCGTGAGGTGTTCGGCAAGACGGTGCCGCACTTGAAGTGAAACGATGAGCCGATTCAAAACGGTAGCGAAATTTCAGTACAAGACTCATTGGGATCTCACTTTGTCACAGAGGAGAGTGGTTGTTCAAAAACAAACGTCGCGCTTTGTCCGCGCGTTTCTTCGACCGTCACTCGGAGGCAGAGCACCCGTTCGTGAAGTGCTGACCCGGGTTCGTCGTGCACCGAAGACTTCCAAAGTTGAGCGAGATCAAAGCTGAACAGTCGGGCTAATTCTTCCGAAGTAATGTTTTCAGTTTCCAAAAGAACTGTGTCGTCCGTTGGAAATCGGTAGGAACGTTTTCCGAAGTCGACGGTAACATGCGGTTCGCCGGCCACGTCGGTCGATCTAATTTGGATCAAGCGGCTTTGCTTCGGAAGAAGGACATGTTCGTCCCAACGCTCTGTCAGATTCTTGATAAGGGGCTTTAAGGTGTTGAATTCAAAGCCCATCCCCAAGTCACCCAGTCGAGCAAGATCACATTCTATCGCGACTTGGTAGTTGTGTCCGTGCAGTCGTTCAGCCTGGTCGGCACTAAACAGTGTGAAATGCGTCGAACTGAACTTAAATGATTCTTTACCCAGGCGGATTGTGAAGTGGTTCATCGGCGAGGTCGTACCAAACACTCGGGATGAATTCAAACTGTAGGTTTTTATGTGGATCAGCGCCGAGGGGCTTTGGGAGGAAGCTTCGTCGGTACTTGGCTAGGCTGGCGTCCGCTGGCTGAGGGATCTAGCGAACTTGTAGGGCGCCGAAGCGCGGCAATCAAAGCTCCATCGGACATACCGAATCGTGAATTTAGAGTCCCTGTCTGCACCGTCAAAGCGGCGAGACGGGGGTAGAGATCCGGGCGAAAGTAGGCTCCCAGTGCGAGCGTGTTGATGCGCTCTTCTTTCGGACTACTTTGGCTCGCGCCTGAAAGGACCGTGACGGCTCGGCTCAGATTCATGTGCCGGTAATCGAAGTTTTCAGATCGGTCTAAGGCATAAGCCGAGCGCAGTAGGTGCTCTAAAGTTCGAACTTCCGTCGTGCCGAAACTTTCCATTTTAAAGATTGGCGATCGCTCGACGTGAAGTTTGTACTGAGTGATTCCGTGAAGTTGAAGCGCTCGATTGTCCGTGACCAGTCCGACGATCAGTGCGAATCGAACATGAGCGGCGTGGGCTTCGTCGAAGAATTTGTGAGATTTCATTCGTGTGAATTGCGCTTCGACAAGCCCTGTGAAGAATCCATCGATCAGATTTTGATCCGTCGAACTCCACAGATGTCGAATATTTCCATACGCTTCGGCAGCGTCCATCAGAGGTCGATCATCAATTGCCGAACCTGATGGCTTGTAGGTTTTCGCCCAAAGCATCATCGTGTCCAGGAGTCGCTTCTCAACCGTGCGGTCGCTGTTCAGATCGCGAGCAAAACTGGCCGATTGGATCCACTTTAGCTCTGTCAAGGCACTGGCTTTCATTGCTTCAAACTTGAAAGAAGTGAAGCTTTCAACAGCCACCTGGGCCACGCGATTTCGAGAATTGGAAAAATCCAATGTGCTGACGATCCATCGATTTAGCTCGGGAGCGCGCTGTCGAATTATTGTGATTCGATTTCGTTCGGCTTCCGTCAGCGCAAAAGGTCGCACCTGCGCCAAGTTTTTGAAGTCGTCAGGAATCTGCGCGCTCGAAATTGAAGTTGCGGTCTCAAACACGCCGCGTGGAATCGACGGAAGAAAGAAAGCGTTATCGCCCAGTTCTTTGCGGGAAACTTCAAAACCGTTTTCATCAAGTTCTAAGGAAAAAGGAGATTCCATTTTTCCATTCGAGTTCAGCGTAATTTTTAGGTCTTGTGATTTCTGAGCCGAATTCTGTGAAGCCCCCGGTGGCCGCAGATCATCGACGCTCAGAGTTTCTATTCCAAGAGCCGTCACAGCAAGTTCCGGTTGAACCGGTGGGGCGTTAAGAAGAGCGGCGCGAGCGGCGCAATCAGCGGCGGAAGATCATTTTTGACCGACAAACTGGGAATGTAGAGCTCGTCGTTCGACATCATTAAATAGACGGCGCCAGCAATCAGCGGGACTGAAAGAGAGAAGAGAAGCCCCCGTATGAGATCCGAGGCGGCTTTCGCTTTTTTTACATTGTCTGCGGCTCGTTCTTTTGTGATGTGCGAGATATTGTGTCCAAAAGGGTCCACCGGCGATTTAACATTCGTCATTCGAGAAACGTCATAAATACCGGAATTCGACTTCGGCCGTGACGGACGGCTGTCACCGCCGGAGCCTGACGGCGACGTCGTGTCACGCAAACTCGACGATGTGTCTTTATTGGATCCGATTTTAAAGTTCATCTTATGACATTTCGGTACGAAGGGCGGTCGTCTTGAAGTTCCGAAGCAAGCCTCGCCCCATGGCCAGTCCAGTTCCGTGCTCAGTGTTTCATCTCGAGACAGTCTGGCTGGTATTATCATAGAGCGAACCCGCGACCGGGTGGAGTGAGATTTACCGCAAGGTGAGGAGCTTTTTATGTCGTTTCGATCGGGTTTGTTAAAAGTTTCGTTCGCACTCTTTTCGTTGATCGTAGCCACGGCCACAGCCAGCTTTTTAGGTGCATGCACTGAAAAAAAAGAGACAGAAATCAGTTCGACCGCCGACGACGCTTCTTCGAAAGCCGCCGCCGCCGCGGAGGCAGAAGAGGAATCTATCTCGGCCGCAAAGCGAGCGAGTTCGGTAAAAAATAAAATTACTCGAAAAGTGGCTTCGAAAGAGTCGATTTATGTCGTTCAAGTTGGCACCTTCAAAGTTGAAAGCAACGCGAAAAAAATGACTGACAGTTTAAAGTCGACAGGCTTGCCAGTCTTTCAGAAAAAGATAGAACGTGCGAACGGCGAGGTATTTTACACGGTTCGAATTGAACCGACGCCGTCGCGTGTGGAAGCTGAAAAATTCGCAGCCACAGTGAAGTCAGCTGTTGGCGCCAATTCGTTGATTCTTTCGGTGGGGCAATAACATTTCTAATCCGCCAGTTCCGTTGCGAGTTGTTTTCGGCTGGGGCGGAAGCGGAAAATCGACGCTGATTGAAGCTTTGATTCAATCGATGATCCAATTTAAAAAAAAGTTGGTCGTCGTCACTGATGACGGACGCTCGGACCTGATAGCCTCGCTGGAAATAGCGATGTCCCAAGGTCGTCAAGATCTTGAAGTCGCCGTCGAGGCGGACTCGGTGCTCGAACCGATCGCCGTCGCGGAGCTTTTTTATTTGGAGGGCGAGCACGGTGAACCGCCCGATGATCGTTTTGAAATTCACACGATGGCGACAGTCATCGACGCTCGGACTTTTTTGGAGGACCTGGCTAAGCCGGAATCTTTGCATGAGTTAGGTCTTGATTTTGATGACATCGACGACCGAACCAAAGCCGATGTCCTCGTCGAGCAAATTGAGTTCAGTGATATTATCGTCTTAAATCGTGCGAGCGAGCTCGATGCGACCATTTTTGCTCGAACCAAAAGCGCTATCGAATGGCTAAATCCCAGAGCCCAACTTCTTGAAGTGCCGGTGGATGGCATTACTCGAGAATTCACCGAGGATTTTTGGCATCACGCAAACGCCAACGAATTTGATTTTGATGAATCGGCCGAGGGCGCCGGTTGGATTCAAGTCCTTGCAAGCACGCATCCTCGGCTCGATCGCGGTCAAAATTTGTCTTCGATGGCTTTCCGCGCGCGTCGGCCCTTTCATCCGGAACGGTTCAAAAACTTCATCGAATCGCTTTCAGCGATGGAAGTCTTGCGAATCAAGGGTTGGGTTTGGATTGCAACTCGAAATGGAGAGATGGGGCTTTGGAGTGTCGCAGGAGCGTCGTCGGTGCTTGTTTCTGCAGGCGCATGGATGGCGGCGACTCCGATGGGTGAGTGGCCCGATGATCCGGACGAGCGCGCCGACATTATGGATGAGTGGATTCCGCCGTACGGAGATCGACGGCAAGAGTTCGCGATGATTGGATTTCAGTTGAATGAGCTTGAGCTGAGAAGAGCGCTTAAAAACTGTCTACTGACGGACTCCGAATTCGAACAGGGTCCTGAGCAGTGGACCCGCTGGCCAGACTCCTTGCCAGACTGGTCTGTCGATACGGGTGATGATTTTGATGGACTTCTTCAGTGAGATTTTCTTAGAAAATCTCTAAGAAAATCTCAGCGGAAATTTCACAGCAGATCGTAGAGCTCTGGTTTTTTCTCGCCCGCGCGTCGAACAGCGTCGATCGCAAACGTCCCGATAATATCTTGGAGATGTTCTCCATCGATCATTTTTTCTCCCAGCTCAACTGTGAGAACTGGAATCTTGTAGTCGCGCCACATATACCGCCCAAGGCTTCCCGGAAAATTTCCCAGAGCTCGCCACGGGAGATCTGGATATTTCGGAAAGGGCATTTGGGGTCCATCGAAATCAAGAACTCGGTAGGGTGTGTGGTTGGAAACAATAAATTCTGGTTTGAAATCCTTGATGTGCGCGATCACGCATTTCGTCTCGGGCTCACTGGCGGGACCCTCGCCTGGAAATCGGCGGTCATTTTTTTTCTGTGATTTTTCCCAATAAGCCATCGCCTCTTCGCTCCAATCGCGAGTCGGAAAATTGCGATTGAGATCAACGCCGGCCGCATTGGGACGGGTCTTTCGAAGAAGTCCATCGGGATTTAGCATCGGTACAATTCGCCAAGTGCTTCTAAATTTATCTAGTTTTTTTAGTCGCTCGGCCCATGCGACCGTGAGTTCGCCAGCCAATGGCTCGTCGCCGTGAATGAGTCCAAGGGCCAAGATACGTTTTCCGCGCTTGTCTCCGGATTCGTGTTGAACATGAAATATCGGACGGCCTTCGCGACTCACGCACTTGGGAAGCTTTTCAACGCGTGCGCAGAACGACTCTAGGTCAGCGACCTTCTCGGATCTGGAGGTGAGCTTTAGATAATCGAGGCAGAGTTCTTTTTCAGTTTTCTCTTTCTCAACTTTTGATGAGGCTTCCTGAGCCGGCGAAAGCATGGGGACAAGAAGGAGACTGCAAAGAGCCAAAGGAGCAAGAATCAACAGACGTGTCGTCCGACGTGATTCTGGCCCACGAAATTCAGTCATGATTGTAAGTCCTTCCCCAATGGCCTGAGTTTTAAAATTAAGGGTTATTGCCGCGAGACTCAACAGAAACGGTGGAACCAAGATCTTATTGCGGTTTAGTTGCAATTACGGCTGGTTCGGGCGATAACTTGCCCCGATGGAGACGACGTACGAGCCTAAATATTCGACCCACGTGAAGTCCGACGATGTGAAGCTCGTCCATGGACTAGCTCGCCCAGAACATGGCCCAAAACATCGCCCAGTTTTGGGATGGCGCGATCGCCTGGGCGTTGTGCTCTCGATGATTTGCCTAGTTCATTGCCTGACGATGCCCTTCGTTTTGGCCTTCCTGCCGGTGGGAGCGGCGATGGGTTTTTGGCAGCACGGGTTTCATCAATTTTTTCTCGCGGTCATTCCGTTCGTGGCCCTGATGGCTTTCATTCCTGGCTGGAAACGGCATCGCGACGCACGAGTTTGGGTATGGGGCACAGCGGGGTTAATTCTTCTCACGTTGGGTGTGCTTGTGGCCGAAGTTTTTGGTCACGCGCCGGCAGGGCACGATGTCGGAGCCCATCTCTTGGAGTGGTCTTCGATCGGAGACCTTTTGCTGACCGCATTGGGCGGTGCATGTTTGATTCGCGCCCATCTCTTGAATCGTTCGCTTTGTTCGGCCTGCGACCACACTCCTGTTGGACAGGCACCAAGCGCTTAGGCTAGCATCTCGATCATGAAGACATTCAATTCTGTTTTACGCAAAATCGTTCTCGCTCTCGCTCTTGTTGGAGTGATGTTTTTACTTTTCAACTACTACAGCTACATCTTCGCAAGAACCGTGGTGGGTCGCATCGACAATGTCGCGCGTGTTACCGGCGTGACAGCGATGATTGGTACCCGTCAACTCACGGATGGTCAGCTACATATGTTTTCAGTGTCGATTCGCCAGCCCGATGGCGAGATGGTGACGGCGATCAGCGAGGACGGCCAGTGGGCGATTGCGCGCACGGGACTTTGCGTGAAAGCAAAGTACTACCCGAATCCTCCTTGGAATTTGAAAAATGCCGGTACGTACTTTAACGCGCGACTTTTGACGATGGTTGATTGTGATAGCCAGGCCGCACGCGACATTGGAATTAATCTAGGTAGTTTCCAAAACGCTCCGAAAGTGAGCGGTGAAGGCCCGACGATGCCTACCGATCATTCGATGCCAGCTACGCCGTCCAGCATGGAAGGCGCACCGTCGTCGTTTCCTACAGAATCAGCGACACCCAGCGGACAATAAGAAGTCCTGAGACGAGCACCAAGGCCGTGCGCGCGAGCTTTCGCGCATTTTCTTCATCGTGATGTCGGGATCCATATTTTGCTCCAAGCCACGCGCCCAGAGAAATCGGTACGGCCATCACCAATCCCATTTTCCAATCGACATTTCCTGTCCACGAGTAGGTCGCAAGACTCATCGTAGCGCTTCCGAAGTTGGCAAGTTTTCCTGTGCCCATCGCAACGATGGTCGGGAGTCCTCCAAGAAAAAACAGAGAGAGAAACAAAAGTGTTCCGCCACCGGGGCCTGCGATCCCGTCGTAGAGCCCGGCGAAAAAAGTGCCGATCAGTGCAAGTCTCGGGAATTTTTTTGGAGTTTTGGACGTCGACCAAAGCCTCTTTGTAAAGACGAGTGCAAGAACCACGGGCGCTACGAAAACTAAAAACCATTTGAAAAAGGAAACGGGAAGATAGGGAGCAAGCACAGCTCCGACGATGGCTCCGAGCGAAGTGAATCCTAAATATTTCCAAGCTTTCGAAAAATCCACGTGGCTGTTTTTTGCGTAGACGACCAAGGCCGATATTTGCGCGGCCACGGCAGCGACCTTGTTGGTGCCGATCGCCATCGCGTTCGGACCAAGAATCATTAGAAACACCGGGACTGTGATAAGGCCACCGCCGCCAACAATGGAATCGATGAGGCCGCCAAGGAATCCGCCGACGATGAGTAGGGTGAGTTCGAACGGAGTCATCGGTAGGGGCGCCTAAATATTAACATTAGCCTCGTACTATCGCGTTTATAGCGTGCGGCTTCAAGCCGATTAAAGTGCCACTTCTCGTCGAGGATAATGAAAGGACGACGTGGCGGAAAGCGCGGCGCGAAGCCAGAGGCCAGCCCGTACGTGGTCTCGGGATTGATACACTGGATGGTTGGCCTGAAGGCTTCGAAGTTAAAGTGCCGAAAATAGGCCGATGTGGAGAGACCGTGACGTTCGCGAAAGTATTAGGGATGAATTTCTTAAGTGCGATGATTGCACTTTCAACGGTCACGACCAGCGCCTGGGCCAAAGATACCACCCAAGAAAAAATAGCGGCAGCGCCGGCGTCCGCATGGGCGATTCAACCTAAAATTCGCCTTGAGCCCGTGACCGTGAAGCTGGGGCAAGACGTCTATAAGCCCACCTACTTCGTGCGGTTGGGTAACGGGAAAGTCATCGAACTTCCTCCTGCATCGCCGTCAATCGTTTCGGGACTTTCTAAAGCTGATGCCGCGGCTGTGGCCGAAGATACGCGTGTCATTCTTGAGAGTGTTTTGCGTTTAATGCGTACGGCGCCGTCGGCATCGGCGGCCATTATCACTGGCGACTACGCCGTTGTCGGCAAGGTTGACGGGACATGGCTTAAAACAAGTGGTCTCAAAATATTTGATCCCGTCGCGGAATTAGTAGCGTCACCTGAAACTCTAAAAGCAGCAGAAATTCTTGGCGCTGAAGCGCTCATGGGCAAGGACCGTGTCTCAGAAGCCGAGAGCGCTCTCGTTGTTCAGCGAGACGCTAAGACGCTCGCCGATTCTTTAACAGATCGCGAGATGGGGCGACCCACGCGTCTTCAAAAGTTTCTCATGTTTATGAAAGAAGCAGTTTACACGTCGACGGTCGCAGCGTTTAAGAATCATATTTTGAATAAAAACAGCATGAAGCAGCGAATAACTGAATCAGGAATTCAGTTCGCCTTTCGCGGTGAAATTCAGATCGGGATGGGCTCATTTAACTTCATTCGCAACTTTCCATTCATGCTGAGCTTTGGGTACAATCGCGAGACACGATCAATTATCTTTCGTCGCGGGACTCGGACCGAAAAGATGTCCGGGGGCACGGCGATGCTTTTGGGCGGCCGCATTGAAATCCGGCGCTACCGTATGAACTCCGATGAGGCTTCGTCGGGAGACGCTCGGAAAGATTACGCGAAAATTAAAGGTACATCATGGTACCCGCCGTCGGTGCCAATTCTTTCTCCGGTTGCTGATTCCGGTCCTGGCTACCAAAGTGAGGGCCTTGGTTTTGGTTTTAATTTGCCAAGCTTATTCGCACCGTCGACTTTGGTTGTCGATGCAGCCTTTGCAATCATGAATACGGTCAATTCGTTTGAAGAGACACAGCGTGTTTACGCCATCGAAGTTCCTGAGCCGACCGAGTGGATGAAGCGAATTCATCGCCACATGGATAACTCGGCTCAAACCTTTGGCGCGCAGTCTTTTGGCGGTGGCCGAGGCGCGCGCTGCAGTCATCTCTTTGAATCAACGCTGATCAGCGCTCGCTAAATTACTGGCCGGGCTAGTCGCGAGGCTACTCATAGACCAGTTCAAATCTTCGCGACATCGACCACTCTTTTGAAGCTTCCTTTCGGACGCGCCAAAAGAGTGACCCCTCCGGCAGATCGCCTTTAAGAGTGTACTCGCTCGATTTCAGTTTTTTCTTTTCAATGACGTTGACGAAATCGCCATCGGTCGCGATCTGAACTTCAAAACGCTCGCCGGGTTTTTTCGTTTTGAAAACCCACGAAAGTTTTCCGTAAGTCGTTGCGCGCGCGCCTCCAACAATAACGGCGTCGTCAGCGGGTCCAAGAAGTTCCGGGCGTGTAGGAGGTATCATCGCCGGCGCGCGATCGACGGGTGCGGATTTTTTTGCGATAACTTTGAGACGTGTCAATTCAGGAACTTTGACTTCTTGAGGTTTTGACGCGAGCGAAATCGGTTGTCCCAACTGATTGATTGCAGTGACAGTCCAATAAAACTTCCCTACGCCGGGCGCCGCGATTTTTCGAGAGGCCTGGCGCGTACGCATGATGCGAGTGCCGCTTTCCGCGAAATTGGCATCGGTGCTGAGACGAAGCTCATACCCTGCGACAGGAGCCTTGAGCGTCCACCGAAGTTCGACACCGCGAAGATCTCCGCCGCTCGCGTCTTTCAAACGTGTCGTGATCATTTTTAAAGGCTTTGGTGCTGGAAGAAGTGTTGTGAGTCTTGATGCGGGGCCTGCTGCTCCAAGCTGCCCATCGTCATCAAGGCGACGAAGCCGTGCGTAAAGCACGCCAAGAGGAAGCGCCGGGGGAAGAAGTTCGCCTCGTGGATCTGGCTTTACGCGTTCGGGGTTCGAGAAGTTTTCATCGCGGGCGACTTCGAAAATAACTTGCTTCGTCAGATTCTGCGCGACGGAATCAGCGATTCGAATTCCGCGAAGTTCGGATTCTCTTAAAATGACGTAACCTTCGCGAAGTCGAGACATCTCGTCGTCGTTCAATAAAATCTTCCAACCGCGTGCCAAAAGCTTGAGATCGGGATCGTTCAAATCAGTGGCAGCTCGAAGTATTTCGGCTTTGTCTTGTACCTCGATGGAAACCGGGCGGCTGGACGATTCATCGCCGCCAAGGCCAATAGCAGTAACGCGGATGAAAAAAACACCGCGCGGGACAAGAGTCAGATCAAGCTGTCGCTGCCGGACTTGAAAACTGTGTGCAACATTCTGAAACGTTTCATTGGCCGAGACGTCGACTCGATAAAGAGCTGCTTCACCGCGGTCTCGCCATGAAAGCCATCTACGTCCAAGGCGGCGCAGTTGATCTGGTGTTTTCGACTCAACAATTTGCAGAGATGTAGCAGCTAAAGTTCCGCTGTCACCGCTGAGCCGCGCAAACCATGCACCGGGGCTTCGATCGGAGAAATCGACAATGGCCGGAGACCCACTTTTGGCAGGAAGAGAAAAGAGAACAGTCTTAAATTCCGAATCACGTGCAAACTCCAATCGAACATTGGTCGGCAGGTTCTTTAGAGCCGGCCAAGAAAATTCGACGCGTTTTGAAATTTGCAAATCATGGACGGTTCCAACCTCTGGCAAGAGTGCGCCGACCGATTTGCTTCCAAGAACGATCGCGGTTTGGCCGGCAGGAATTTGAAGTGAGCCGTCTTCGAGATCAATCTGAAGTGGGCCCTCGGCTTGAATTAAACCTGTCATCGGTTTGATGCGGTCGCTATCCACAAAGACTGTGCTTTGCGGAGAGAATCTAATTTTTGACGAGTCTATTTTTTCTCGTGAAACTTTTGAAAGACGAGCCCCTGATGTCGTTGTCGCAATATAGGAACTGGAAGTGATCGTACCGATAGAGCGCTCGGCCCAGAACGAAGTGTCTTGCACCCGAACAAAGGTTGTCGCAACAGGAGAAGTTGGCGAATCAATTTGCCACAAGGCCTCGCGCGAGACTTGTTCAGGAAGCACGATTCGCTGATTCCATTTGTTGAAAGTCCACGCGCCAATGGCGACGACTGCGACAAGAAGTGCAGCCACCTGGACTTTGGAACTTTTTGAATAGTGAAGAGTCTCGCGACCCGAAGACATTTTCATCCATATGTGTCATCGGCTATCTCGAAATGGGACTGAACCGACAAAGGTCGAGTTGCGAGATCTTCATGCTAACTTCGCGATCAAAGTCAGAAGACAGAAGGCGACTTGAGAGTTGCGGTGTAGCAGGATTAGGCTTGAGGTGCTTGTGGCGAAGAAAACTTGGATCATCAAAGACGGACTTCGAACTCTCATGGTTTCCAGTCTGTCGACGGGGCTTTTGATTTTTTTCGTCTCTGTTCTATCCAGTGAAGCTAAGCTCAGCGAACTCCTTCAAATCAATCAGTGGATGGCCCGGGACATTGCGAGCCAATTCACTGGTGCCGCTTCACGAACTTTGGCACAAGCACAAAAGTTTGGAGCCTGGGTGCAGCCAGAATCGGGTTCCTTCGAAACTCGGGCCCAAAGCGAATTTGAAAATGACCTCAGTTTAAAAGCTGTTTGGGTCGTCGACATCGGTGGTGTCGGGCCCGTAAGGCCACTGGCTCGGCTTGATCGCGGTGGTTTTGAGATCGATGAAAAAGCGGGCGAGAGTGTTCGAAGGCTACTTGATATCGCGTTGAAAAATGGCGCGGCAGCCCAGGGAATTTCTCCATCACTCAATGCTGTGGCTATAAAATCGGGAGACCGACCTCGCGCTGTTGTCTTATTTTTTGATGAGTCGTTTTTCGCAAGGGCCAGCGGCGGACCGTTTGGTGACAAGTGGTATTTGTTGGCGCCTTCAGCTGATAAGACAGAGTCGGTTCTTGTCGAAGCCTTGAGTGAACTTCGTACGGATGTTGAATACCCTTCGTTCGATGAGATCGCAGCCTTCGTTGCTTCTGAAACTCCCGCGCAGGAACGGACCGAGTTCTCTCGAGAAGTTACGGCTTCTAGTGGTGATCGGTTTCAATTGTCGGGCGTCGCGACAGGCGTCTACGGTGTCGTGGCTGTTGTTGTAACTCCTTTTTCGGCACCGGTGCTTGATACGCCGCTTTTAATTCAGATCGCCCTTGGGATTTCATTGGCGATAACTCTGCTGACGGTTCTTTGGAAAATGCTCCGATCTCCAAAGAAGACAATCTCAGACTGAGACGTCGGCTTCGCCGCCGCTACAGCCTCGCCTCTGGGCGGTTTCAAGACCGACTTCTGGTCAATTTCTTTGCCTAATCTTGGTTCAATTGACGGACCGCCCATGCCGAAAAGACCAAAGGCGGAATTGCAGGCGGTCTCAAATTTAGAATCGAGTAAAATGAGTACGGCCGAAAAGCTTCTCACCAGTCAAGAGATCGTCAGTCGGCTCGACGAACTGCCGACGCTTCCCGTGGTCGTCTATGAATTGGCGCGCGTCATTAACGACCCAATGTCGTCGACAAGTGATGTCGAAAAGATCATGGGGAACGATTCTTCACTGACCGTAAAAGTCCTCAAGCTAGCCAATTCTGCCTACTACTCGATTCCTGGCGGCGTTAAAAGTCTGCAGCGAGCGATCGCGTATATCGGGTATGACACCATCAGCCAATTGGCTCTTTCGGCAAGTATCATCAACGCCTTGGATTCAAAAAATGGTGCGGATCCTCTTATCGCAAAATACTTCGACGTCCGGGAATTCTGGAAACATTCGTTGGCCGTAGGGATGGCGTCAGAAGTGATCGCAAAAGTACTGAAGTACAAAACGCCCAGTGATCTCTTTACGTGTGGCCTTGTTCACGACATGGGCAAAATGGCGCTTTTGACGACGGCGAAAAAGCAATTTTTGAAATCTCTTGAATACGCTCGCTCGAATGATTTGACCATGATGGAAGCAGAGATCGAACTCGATACTTTACGTCACACCGAAATCGGATTTCAGCTCAGCACAAAGTGGCGTCTTCCGTATCAAATGCAAATTGCCATCGCGAATCATCATCAGCGCGATCCGCAAATGCGTGGCGGCCTCTCGCGGGAATCTAACATGGTGGTGGACATTGTTTTTTTAGCGAACCTTTTGATTCATGCTCTGGAGTTTGGAAATTCCGGACATGGAAAAGTTCTGGGTCTTCCGCGCGACGTTCTTGAGCGACTTGGTGTTAACCAAGATATCCTTAAAGAGATTGTCTTGACCGTGAAAGAGAAAATCAAAAACGCCGACTCGTTCCTAAAAATTATCGACGGGGTTTAGCGGAAGATTTTCCGACTTTCAAATCGGCGGTTTTAACTTTCACTTTTGATTTTTTCTGAAAAGCGACAAGCTTTTCTCTCAGATTCTCACCAAACGCAGAATCGAGACTTGCTAAAATTCTCACACCTAAAAGTGCGGCATTGGCTGCGTTATCGATACCGACGGTCGCGACCGGAACTCCTTTAGGCATCTGCACGATCGACAAAAAAGCATCGATGCCTTCAAGCTTAGTGATGTTGATAGGTACGCCGATGACGGGAAGGTGCGTCGCGGAGGCCAGCATGCCTGGTAGATGCGCGGCGCCGCCGGCGCCAGCAATTAAAATTTTAAGACCGCGGCTGGCCGCACTCTCTGCATATTGAAGCATTTCTGTGGGAGTTCGATGTGCCGAGATCACGCGAACTTCGTGGGCGATGCCGAAGTCGTTGAGTAATCGGTGGGCCTGTTCGAGCACTGGCCAATCAGAATCGCTTCCCATCACTATGCCGATCAGGGGGCCGCGTGTGGGGGATTTGCCGGATTTTTTTTTGAGTTTTACTTTCGCCATTTTTCCTCAGCTGTTTTTCTTTTGCCGCCGTTAAAAGCCGATGTCGCGGCGAGCTTGTTTTGCCGCCTGCTGCGCAATTTTTAGAGCGAGCTCTGGTTTTTTTGCCAATGCATTCACATGCCCCATTTTTCGGCCGGGCTTTGATTCTAACTTTCCATACCAGTGAACTTTTGCTTCAGTTGTTGACGGTTTTGAGAACCACGGGCGGAGGTCCGAGGACGGAACGTCCCCTATCAAATTCCACATCGCGAAAGCTTTGGACGTTGGAACTGCAAACCCGCGTGGCAACGGGAACATCGACACCGCACGCAAGTGGAGCGAGAACTGATTGAGATCAAACGCATCCATTGTGTAGTGGCCCGAGTTGTGAACTCGAGGTGCAATTTCGTTGATGATCAGCTCTTTTCCCGTATCGAAAATTTCGATACCCATGGCTCCAACGTAATTTGTACGTTTCAAAAAATGTGCGATGCGGGTTTTTAAATCGCCAAAGATCTTCGTTTCTTTTAAAGGGCCTTTCACCCACAAACAGCGAGCGTCCTTCTGGAAAGTTTCGGTGAATGGGAAAAAGAAAATAGCCCCGCGCTGATCGCGCACCGCCACCACGGCGACTTCTCTTTTGAAGCGCACAAGCTTTTCTGCGATGTAACTTTCTTTTCCCATTTTGCCGACGAAATCGGTGAGTTCGCGATCACCGCGAACAATAAAAGTGCCGTTCCCATCATAACCACCGCGTCGCTTTTTAAATACGACACGTCTCCCAAGAGCGACGTAGGCGACCAGGGCGTCATTCTGCGAATCCACCGGGCGCCACGGGGAGGTCGGAAGGTCGCAGTCATCGAAGAGACTTTTTTGCGTCAATCGATCTTGAAGTTTCGCCATGAGCACTGGTTCCGGGAAGACCGGGGTCTTTGTCTGCTTTGACACCGATTCGATGAGTGCGGCATCAAAGAATTCACTCTCATACGTGACCGACGAGCAGAGCTTCATAAAGCGCAATAGGTCGTCGGACTTATTAGGGTTGCCTTTGTGCCATGAGCCGGTGACGGTGCGTGCCGGATCACTCTCTAAAGGGCTTAGAATCGCCACGGGCAGATTCAGGCGGTGTGCTTCAAGGACCAGCATGCGAGCGAGCTGACCGCCGCCAAGAATTCCAATCGGTTTCATTGAAATGAGTTTTGACCTTCAACGAAGAAAGGGTCAAGAAGGCGAACGTGATTCGACCCTTAGAACGTCCTATTTTACGAGGTGCTGTCAATTTTCCCGTCATGCTGGCCCCGATGGTGGGGTTAAGTCATGTGGCGTTTCGTTCTGTGGTGAGAGATTACTTGCCCCGGGGAGCTATTACGCCGTGGCCGACGGAAATGCTCAATTCACGGCGGCTTCCCAGCGAGAAGTTTGATCTCGTGCCTGAAACATTGCGCTCGGACGATGAAACCCACCTTGTGCCGCAAATTTTGGGAAACGAAGAAGAATCCATTCGGCAGAGCGTTCGGAGGCTTGAGGCTGAGTGGGGTGCTAGCGGCATCGATATCAATATGGGATGTCCCGTAAAAAAAGCCTTGAGCCACAACTATGGCGTCTCCCTCATGGGAGATTCTGCGTACGCGGCCGACGTCGTAAGAATGACGGTGCGGCACACGTCGCTTCCTGTGTCTGTAAAGCTTCGGGCAGGCCCGAAGACACCTCAAAAGACGGGTGGGAGACCAGATAGGTCCGACCGGATCGACGAGGCCGACGAGGGCGACGTGAAATCTGTAACGGGCCTCGATTTTCTGCTGAAGTTTGCCGACGGACTTGTTGCGGCCGGAGCCGAGAGCCTTACTCTTCATCCAAGAACAGCGGAGCAAAAGCGGCGGGGCTCAGCCGATTGGTCCCAGATTCGCGAGCTTCGAAATAATGTCCCCGTTGCTGTCATCGGAAACGGCGACATTCAAACGGCTGAAGATGTGTTTCGAATGCTTGAAGAAACGTCCTGTGATGCAGTCATGGTGGGCCGTGCGCTGACGGCACGACCGTGGCTTTTGTGGCAAGTCGGCGAACGGTTGGGGTGGCCCGCGCCGCCAGGGTTAGAAGGAATGAAGCCGCCCATGACGAGCGAAGAAGAAGGCGCCGAGTTTGGCCGAATGGTACTTCGGCTGATCGACCGCTTTGAGAAGTTTCATCCTGTTCGCGAGAAGGCCCATTGGAGTGAAGAGCTGCTCATTCGTAAAACCCGATTTTTTTTGAAAAATGCGACGCCGTGGCTTCAATTTGGACACGACCTTGAATCCCGCGTTTCACGCGTGAAATCTCTCACCGAGGCTCGCGACACTATTTCCGAGTTTTTTTGCGTCCCACAGACAATGAGCGCGCGAACAGATCTACGCTATTAGTCCAAACTTTTCGGAGGGCTTGCGATCACCGAGCACACGACCGTGCTTCGATTGGCGCAAACGATCCAAATCGTATTCATTTCGATCACTTCGCCAGGGCAATGAGACTCGAGTGCCAAGTGATACCAATTTCGGTAAGAGTCTCGTTGGTGGAGAATAAAATCTGAGGCTTGGCGAACAGAGCACCTGTTGGTGTCGCCGTCGGGATAGGCGATCGAAACGAAACCTCTCAACGTGCGTACCAAAACGTCTTGCTCTTCCGTAGCTGCACTTAAATTTTCTGACTTGGCTTGGGGGAGTGTGAGGACCAGACTGGTCAGAACCAAGAGACAAGTTTGTAGGATCGCTTTGAACGACGAGAAGTTTTTTCTCGAAGAGTCCGGTCGAATCCCGTTGAACAAAGTGTCTCCGTTGGTTTGTTCAGGTCTTACTTGGATACGTATGACCTAGCACGGAGTTCGAAAAGGTCTATGTTAGTATTTGGTTTGGACCAGAAAAAACCCGCCTCTTTTAGAAGCGGGCCTACTTTCAGTCGCCCAAAGAGTCGTCTAGAGATTCACCGCAAATTCCGACTGCGCGGCTGCAAAAGCTTGGTCGGAGACGGCTTTTTTGCTCATGAGGTCAGCTTTTGCCAATTCATAAGGCTCAAGTGCTCTTTGAACTTCTGTCGAACGAGCTTCTTTCAATTTGATCTGTGTGAGCGTTTTCTCCATGTCGATGGCGACTTGAGCCAAAGCTTTTTGCCCATCGACCACTGCTTTCTCTCGTTTTTTGATTTCTCTGTCGACGCGCACGAGGTCCGCTTTGAGGGCATTCACACGGGCGAGCTTGGTGTCGACGTTCGCTTGAAGAGAATCAAATCCGGTCGATTGCCGGTAGTTCGCCAAGTCCGTACGAGCCGTTCGAACGCGTCGGTTCGCGGCCGTGACGTCGTCGCCAGCAACAGTGAGATCACTGTTTAAGCGTCGAACATCGTTTTCGCGAGCAGGGATATCGATTTGCTCGACCGATCGAAGTCGATCTTCGATATTTCTTAAGTTCAATTCAGCCTGCTGTGTGCGGCTTCGCGCCTGGGCTTCACGGCCGTCGAGCTGCGCTTTGATCTGCCGAACTTCGTCTTCAATTTGACGACGCACATTTTGAATTTCATTTCTGGTTGATTCTCGCGAGCTTTCTAAGGCTTGAAGAGCGCGGCGAAGCTCTTGAAATCTCTGCTGTGCTTCGGTGAGTCTTTGACGCTCCATCTGACAATCTCGTCCGGGAACTGCGGTGCAGGAAGCGAGCTCCGAATTTAAGCGGTTTCGCTCCATTTCTTGGCGCTGAACGGCCTGCTCTTGGGCATTGATCCGCGTTTCAATATTGCGAACTTCGCTTTGAAGGCGGCTGATGCGGCTGTCAGAAGAAAGGCGCTGGCGAAGTTCGGCCTGTTCATTGAAATCATTGGCTTCGCGACCTGCGCGTTGAAGTTCATCGCGAGCATTGCGAGCGGCCGTCTGGGCGTCGGAGTACTGAAGGCGGAGCTGGCCTGATTCAGCTTGAAGACTTCGAAGGGCTTGGCTCGCTCGGTCAAGGTTGGCTTGAACCGTAGCGACGCGGGACTGCGCATCGGTCGCGCGAGTTTCGGCGGTTCTTATAGCGCCGACAAGGCGATTGTACTCTGGCAGAAGTGGTTTTACGGCATTGTAGGCCGCTTCATAATCTGCGTTGGCGCTGATGAGGCTAGCTTCGATCGTCGCTGTTTGTGGTTTAAGGTTCAGTAGATCCGTCTCGGCCTGAGCGATGGAATCTTGGGCCGTTTTACGAGCTTGCTCGAGGCGCACGATTTCTCGCTGAGTGAGGCGGTCGAGGTTTGAGCGCAGACCCGAAAGTTCATTGATCTCTCGAAGGTACTTCGCGTTCAAAGCTTCGATTTCACCTTGGGTAACTTTCGATGAAAGAAAAGCTTCTCGGCCCGCTTTTAGGATTTCGCGAAGGTGATCGGTCCGTCCTGGCGAAAGTCTTCCAAGATCGACCGTAGCCACGGCCTGAGGAAGAAAAGCTTTCTCAAAGGCCATGTCGGCGGGGGTTGGAACCGCAAGACCCGTGGCGCACTTCTTTCCAAGCTCATTGATAGTGACGCTGGATCCACGAAGCGAGAAAGAAACGAGGCTCATCGGAGCGCCGCCCACATCGAAGCCTTGCGCATCCAATTTCATTTCTCGTTTTAAGTAGGCGACAAGTTCATCGGATCCGCGTGGGATGTTCCAGAAAGTTTCGCTGACACCATCGCCGCTCGTTTTTGCGAACGAATAGGTCTTTGTTTTTGAGCGGTCCAAAGTGGCTTTAAAACCTGCGGTCGCCGAGCTCACAGTTTCAGAACGAATCGCAATTTCAAGCGGGGACGAGGGTGTTTTTTGAACTCGAAGTTCTAAGTGGTGATTGATGCCGTCAACCGCCGTCACTGTTTCTGCGACACATGATGTGCCGAGATCAAGAAGTCGCCAGTCTTTCGACGTTGAAACCGGTGTCACGATCGGAGCCGCAGAAATCGTTGACGCGACCGGCGCGGGGGCTGGGGCCGTAAAAAACTCTGGTGCCGCGTGGGCCGACGCCGCAACAGCGAAAACTGTCAGAGCAGCTCCCGAAAATTTAGCAGAAATTTTTCCGCTGGATTGATTGTTGGTTTGGTTGTTCGTTTGATTCAATGACACGAAATCTCCTCCCGATTAAAGTTACCAGTTTTAGCGAGGCAACTTTTGCGCCAAGGTTTTCGGTGTCGAAACGACGCCGTGTCAATGTGCCTTAGAGGTGGTGGAGAAGATCCTGATACGTCGAATCAATTTCGACAGAAACGGAAGTTCCCTCAAGTGAAGCTTGAAGAGCCTTGGGGATCACAACGGTCTCATTGATCAGCGGCTCGACAACAGTTTCAAATTTTGCAGGATGAGCTGTTGCCGATATAACGACGTCGATGGACGCGCTGGTCTCAGAAAGTACCTTCTTTCGCTGCAAGTGTTCTTTTGCAACGATCCCAGTCGCCGTGTGCGGGCACCAGATTTCCCCGTAACGGGATTTTCCTTCCGCGATGGCGTTCGCTATTTCAACATCGGGAACCGAAATTGCCGAGACCGAGGACACGGAACAGATCTCAGGGTCAGTCTTCGAAAACAGATGGATCATCCGTTCGAAGTTACTGGGATTCGAGACGTCCATGGCGTTGGCGAGAGTTGAAACGGCCTTTGAGGGTTCAAATTTTCCCGTCGAAAAGTAGTCGGGGATTGTGCGATTCGCGTTGGTTGCAAGAACGACCTGCGCGATCGGAAATCCCATCGCCATGGCCCAGAGTGCAGCGACGCCATTTCCCAAGTTTCCTGTGGGTACGATCAGTGTTGGTTTTTTGCCGGTGACTTGAAAGTACTCAAGGCTTGATCTTGCGTGGTAGCAGACCTGAGCTAAGAGACGGCCAATATTTATGGAGTTGGCGGAAATAAAGTGATGCTCCAACAAAAGCGACCGATCGGCCAATGCTTCTTTAACGATGCGCTGGCAGTCGTCGAAAGAACCTCGAACCTGGAAAGCTCTGACCTTTGGACCCCAGGTCGTCAGCTGTCGCTCTTGGCGAAGTGAGACTTTATTTTTGGGGTAGAGAATAATGACCGGAGTTTCGGTTTCAGAAAATGCCGCGGCCACGGCGCCGCCCGTATCGCCCGAGGTCGCGACGAGGACTGTTTTCTTTCGATCGAGTTTTGATTCACACTGCGCTAAAAATCGTGCGCCGACATCTTTAAACGCCGCCGTCGGTCCGTGGAAAAGTTCAAGAATAGCGGTCGAGGGTTCATTTTTCAGAAACTTCAGGGGGATTGGAAAATTAAGAGCTTTTTGGCAAATTTCTTTGGAATGGGAAGCGAGCTCTGAACCCTCGAAAAAAGGCTGAACGATCATTTCCGCAAAGGCCGAGTAGCTACTGTGAATTTCCATTTTAAAATTTGGAAAAAGCTCAGGAACAAAAAGTCCGCCGTCTTTAGTTAGCCCCTTAGAAAGAGCTTCTGTGAAAGTGACGCTCTCGTTTCCACCCCGCGTGCTGACAAATTTCATGGGATGAGCCTAGCGCCGTTACCGCTTTCAATGGCGAAACTCCAAGCCCGTGCCATCGGCGAAGCCTTAAGCATCGCGACTTTTGCTGACTCGGCCGTGCGTTCACCTTTTGTCCAAGCGAAAATACTTGGGCCGGCTCCCGAAATCGAGCAGCCCAATACTCCGCTTGTGCCGAGGGCTGCTTTTTGAACGTTGGAAAAGCCTTGAATCAGATGGGCACGCTGCGGCTCGACAATATCATCTCTAAGATGGCGACCGATCAAATCAAGATCGTTTTTGTAGAGGCCGGAAATAAAAGAAGCCAGTCGACCACTTGCTTCAATGTGAGCTCTTAGCGAAATGTCTGGCTTCAAAATTCCACGCGCCATTTTCGTTTCAACTTCAGTGTTGGGATGAAGGACGACGCACCAAAGATTTTCTGGGATTGGAAGTTCCGTAACCTCGATAGCTAAATTATCTGGATTTTTCTTCAAGGTCGCAAGAGTAAGGCCGCCGTAGAGGCTTGGCGCTACATTGTCCGCGTGAAATGATCCACTGGCGACGGCTTCTCCGATGAGTGCGTAATAGACCATTTCGGTTTTCGTGAGACCTTTTTCCAGAAGTGAGCTGGCCGCAACAATCCCGGCAACGCTCGACGCGGCCGAACCGCCAAGACCTGAGCCCATTGGAATTCCCTTTTCGATGGAAACGTGAAACCCATGCTTTAGTTTCCGGTCTTCAATGAGTTTTACGAGGCCAGCCGTGGCCGTATTGAGACGGGGATCGGTCGGAAGATGGCCTTTAGAGCCCGGCGCTTTTGCTGGCTCAAGCGTGACCGTGGGTTCTGGCGCGATGGAAACTGTGACCGTGTCGCCAGCGATGGGGGCTGCGAAACCTAAAAGGTCAAAACCGACAGCGATATTGGCAACACTGGCCGGCGCAAAAGCGCGCGCTGATTTTGCCGCTAGTTTCAAAGCGAAGCTCCTAAATAGGAACTCAGTCGTAAAATGTCGGCGAAGACTCCGGCCGCTGTGACTTCGGGCCCTGCGCCAGGGCCTTGCACGATGAGGGGTCTTTCAGAATATCGCTTCGTCGTAAAAGCAACGATATTGTCGGTGGCCTGAGTGTTGGCGAAGGCATGATTTTTTGGGAACTTCTTCAGAACCACTCGCGCTTTCCCCTTGGAATCTATCGAGCCGACGTATTTTAAAACCTCTCCGTTTTTTTCGGCATCGAGGGCTTTCTGAAGCATCTGTGCATCGATGGAGGGAAGGGCTTTCATAAACTCATCCACACTTCCGCTGAGCAGTTTCTCTGGCAGTAGCGCTTCAATTTCGACATCGCTAAGTTCAATCGAGAGTCCCGATTCCCGCGCCAGAATAACAAGTTTCCGAGCCACATCTTGCCCCGAAAGATCGTCCCTCGGGTCGGGCTCCGTGTAGCCCTTTTGTTTCGCTTCCTGAACCACCGACGAAAAAGGCCGCGTGGTCGAGAACGTGTTGAAAATATAAGAGAGAGTACCCGACAGAATTCCTTCGATCGAAGTGATTTGGTCGCCAGTCTGAATCAGTTCGCGAAGTGTGTTGATAATTGGAAGACCCGCGCCGACGGTGGTCTCATAGAGATAGTGCTTTGAACCGGATCTTGCGAGAGCTTTGAGATCTCTGTAGGTGGCCATCGAGCCCGTATTGCCTTTTTTATTGGGCGTGATGATGTGAATGCCTTTCGTGAGCCATTCTTTGTAGAGGTCAGACAAGTGTTCATTGGACGTGCAGTCAATGATCACAGCGTGAGGGATGTCATCGGCTTGAACATGAGAGACGAATCTTTCAAGGCTCAGCGGTTGACTGTTAATACTGAAATCCGATTTCCATTCTGAGAGTGGAAATTCTTTTTCTAAACTTCCGGAATGTTTTGAAAGTCGCATTCGCGTCGAGTTGGCGATGCCACGAATTCGAAGATCCAATTTAAATTCGGATCTTAATCGCTTTGTCTCTTCGTGCAGCTGTTTTAAAAGTGTTGCGCCAATTCCGCCCGTCCCAATGATTCCGATCGAAATCGTGTGGTTGGAAAGAAAGAAGCCCGCGTGAACCGCACGAAGCGCTTTGGCTGAATCCAGCGCCGCAACAACGACGGAAATATTTCTTTCTGATGAGCCCTGCGCGATGGCCCGAATGTTTATATTGGAGCGCCCAAGGGCGCTAAAAAATTTCCCTGAAAGACCCGGATGGTTCGCCATATTGTCGCCGACGGCGGCGAGGATGCTGCAGTCTTCGATCGAATCGACCGACTGAATGAGCCCAGTTTCTATCTCTGACCGGAAGGCCTCGGCGACGACTTTCTTCGCAAGCTTTGTTTGAAGACTCGGGATCGCAAAACAGATCGAGTGTTCGGAGCTTGCTTGAGAAATCATAATCACAGAAATTTTAACGTCTCTCAGTGCTCCGAACAATCGCTGCGCGACGCCCGGAACACCCATCATGCCACTACCTTCGACATTGATCAGAGCGACTTTGTCGATGGTAGCGAAGCCTTTGACGGGTTCTTTTGCGCTCGAGACAGAGTGGATTTTTGTTCCTGGGGCCGCAGGATTAAAAGTGTTTCGAATCCAAATCGGAATTTGATCTTTAACAGCTGGGGCCATCGTGCTGGGATGCACGACCTTTGCTCCGAAGTAAGCGAGCTCGGAAGCTTCTTGGTAACTTAAGTCTGAGAGCACAACAGCCTCCGGCACCAGTCGTGGATCGGCGCTTAAAACACCATCCACGTCCGTCCAGATGGAAACGAAATCCGATCTCAGAAGTTTTCCAAATATCGCAGCCGAGTAGTCGCTACCATTTCGCTTTAGGGTTGTTGGCACTCCGTCTTTTGTTGAAGCAACAAATCCTGTGATGACAATGGTGTCGACCAGGTCTGTGTCGACGCTGGCCGTGGATTCATCCTTCGACACTTTTTTTTCTTTAAGCCAGTTCGTGAGTTTTTGAGTCGATGTTTCCCATTCGACATTGACGGAAGTTTCGCCGGATTCCACAACCAAAATGTCCCGGGCATCAAGCCACTCGGTCTTTCGGCCCAGAGAGTTCAAATAAGAGTTCAAAATTTGCGCCGACCAGATTTCTCCGTGGCCCGAAATGAATTCGACAATTTGCTCCGAGCAGCTTTGTACATGCCAAATACTTTTTAAAATTTCTTTGAGGCTCCCGAAGTCTCGATCGAGGATTTCACCCAACTGATTTCTTGAGTGGGTTGAGCCTTTCGGCAGAAGCTCGGAGAGCACGACAAGGTGCTTTAATTTCAGACTTTCAAGTTTTGCCTCAAACGAGGCGTCGCGCTTTTTTGCAAGCTCGGTGAGCTCGATCAAAAGGTCAGTGACGCCAGACATGGCCGAAACAACGACCGCTGTTTTTATTTTCTTTTTCTTCGCATCGAAGTCTTGGGGGTGACACTGCTTTGTTTGAGTGAGGAGGTTGGCAATATGTTTGATTCGGTCGGTTCCGGCGAGACTTGTGCCGCCGAATTTGTGGGTCACCCAGGTGGTCATCGTATCAACTCTTTCGTCGTATCGGGCGCTTTATTGGGCGCGGTCGGTATCTTGAACAGGGTAACAAGTATTTTGAGCTCCTGGCATTTTAAAATAATCAGTGTTATCGAAGGCCTAGTGTTTGGATATTCGCAACCCTCCGCCTATCACTTCTCGCACGACTCGATCGAACTTGCCGCACGGGCCGTGGCTTTGCTGTCTCGAGAAAACAACGTCGGTCGGTTTCGTGGTCTTGATCTTTGCGCTGGTTGCGGCGTCGTAGGATTTGAAATTCTGCGAGGACTTTATCGAGGACTTAAGAGCGTTCCGCCTGCGCTCAGACCGATGTGGGAAGCCGACTTTACCGAAGTCCAGTCAGTCTACCTGCCGCATTTTGAAGTGAATCGAGATCGTTTCCTTAGCGAGTTTCCAACAGTTCCGGCGGAAGTTATGAAATGGCGCCCTATGAACTACGCAGAACTTTTGACTGAACCCAACGGTCAATACGATTGGATCGTATCAAATCCACCGTACTTTGATCCTGTACAAGGCAAGCTTCCTCCATCGGAATTCAAAGCGCGCTGTCGATTTTTCATCGATTCTGATTTTGAGACTCTGTGTCGCTCGGTCGCCCACGCTTTGGCGCCCAAGGGCCTTGCCTTATTGTTGGTGCGAGACCTGAGCGATCCGGTTCGTCGCCGCCAAGAAATCCTGGATCGAGTTTTCAATACCCATGGTTCTTGGTTGGAGCTTGAGCCGGTTCGCGGTACGTCTCTAATTCAAGTTAGGAAGTAAACCGTGAAAGCCAAAAGTCATATTCTAAATAATGCGTCGACGCTGATCGTGTGTGTCTTATGCGCTGTCTTAATGTCCGTCGGAGTTTCGTTAGAAGCGGAGGCTCTCCCGGAGCTCGATTACAAGACGGGCGATCTGATTTTTCACAAGAGTCAGTCCAATCAGGCGAAAGCCATTCTTGAAGCCACTGGGTCTCCGTGGAGTCATGTCGGCGTCTTGGTGGATGACAACGGTGAGTGGTTTGTTCTTGAAGCTGTTCAGCCGGTTCGCATCGTCTCGCTAAAGTCGTTCATCAATCGCGGCATCAAAAAACACTACCGTACGTATCGGTTACCCTCCCTCACAGACATTCAGCGAGAGGCACTTCGAGGGGAGCTCACTCGCTACCTCGGGCAAAATTACGATCTCTTTTTTGAGTGGTCCGATGATCTTACGTACTGCTCGGAGCTTGTTTATAAAGCCTACGTCGCTGTGACGTCGATCGAGATTGGCGATCTTCAGAAATATTCGGAACTTCGTCTGAATGGTCCCTTTGTTCAAGAGCTCATTCGGCGGCGCCTGACGATGACCGGCCGGAATTTGAACTTGAATGAGCCGATCGTTACACCGGTCAGTCAAATGAACGATCCGGATCTCAAGCTCATCATCAAAACGGATCCCTGAATTCTTCCTACATCCCTTTGAACTTGAAGCCTTTTTTTTCAAAGATGGCTTTAATAGCGACTCGCTTATCTCCTTGAATTTCGATCAAGCCCTCTTTGCCTTCGAGCGAGTAGGTCCCGCCGCTTCCACACTTGTTTTTTAGTTCCTTGCACAGATCGCGCAAGAAAATTTCTTGTTTTGGAAGTTGATCGATCACGGTCACGGTCTTTCCACCGCGACCACTTTTCTCAAGGCGAAAAACGGCCACCCAGTTGAAGCTCTTAACGAACTCGTTCGTGGCTTCCGGGGCTTTTTTAGAAGCCTCGGCGTCCAGTTTCGCTTTGTCTTTCGGATCATCCGACCAGACAAGCTTCGAGTTGGGAGAGTTTCCGCTGGAAGACATTTTTAAAGCCCAAGAAGCTTATCAAGTTCACCGGCTCGGTCGAGGTCGGCCATGTCGGTATACCCTCCGATCAGTTTCTCGCCGATGAAAATCTGCGGAACTGTCATAAGTCCGGTTCGCTCTTTTAGTTTTTGAAATTCGCCAGGATGATCTTGAAGTTCAATCGCCTCAAACACGACGCCTTTGCTTTTTAAAAGAGCTTTCGCGCGGTCGCAATAGGGGCAGTAGTCCTTTGAATATACGGTCACTTTCGGTGCCATGTGAGTCTCCTTCAATATTCAGCTTACCAGGTTGCGTTCTTTTCAAAAAGCTCGCTTGAGAGAGTCTCGATTCTTTTGACCTTCTCAAAAAGTACCGCTGCCTCTGTATAAGTCAGACTCAGTGATTTGAGCCACTGTTTTAGCCGACTCGAGGCGAATCTTGGTCCTCGGGCGGCTTCACTCGACTTCACGAACTGACTGACGAGCGGCCGAACTTGCCCCCATGTCCACATTTCAGAAAGTCCTTTGCACTCGAGCGCTAGGCTTGGCCTCGCCAAAAGCCCACGCCCGAGCATCGCGTGCTGGCACCCTGAGATTTCAAGCATGCGCTTGTAGTCGTCAGGCGTCCAAACATCACCATTGGCGATGACCGGAATTTTTACGGCATCCTTCATGGCGGCGATAAACTCCCAGTGCGCGGGTGGGCGATAGCCCTCATCGCGCGTTCTTGCATGCACGGTAAGCCATGAAGCGCCTCCGGCTTCGGCCGCCTGAGCGATTTCACGATGAAGACTTTTATCAGAAAATCCGAGACGAGTTTTCGCCGATACCGTGTGCGTTTGAGGGACCAAATCTCGCACACCGCGAACAGCCGCTTCAACGCGACGTGGATCTTTTAGTAACGTTGCGCCACCGTCGTGACGATTCACAGTTTTTGCCGGACAACCGAAATTGAGGTCAATACCGACGGCGCCCAATTCCACGGCGCGTGCAGCGTTTTCGCCAAGCCGCTTTGGATCTGAACCTAAGAGCTGCACTAAGAGGGGAGTGCCGTTGGCGGTGTGTGACCTTTGTTCAAACGTCAGTTCAATGGCGTCCCGAAAAAACACATGATCGGGAATGGATTGATCAAGAACACGGATAAATTCGGTGACACACAGGTCGACGCCGCCAACGCCGGTGATCAAGTCGCGAGTGACGTGATCGACCACGCCCTCCATGGGCGCCAAAAAAATTTTCGGCCCTTGATCGAAGAGAAAATTCTTTGAGAGGCCGCTTCCCGAGGTCACGAAAACACTGAGTTCACGGTTTATCACCGGGCTGGCTGACGCCTTTGGGGCTTAACCTCTTGCGACCAAGTTTGGCGACGTGCTCGAATTCTTCTTTTGTCACCGGTTGAACAGACAGCCGACTGCCTTTTCGGATAAGTAGCATATCCTTTAGCTGTGTTTCCAATCGGACGGTTTCCAGCGAAACTGGCGAAGCAAACTTTTCGACAAAAGCCACTTCGGCGCAGTACCACCTTGGATTGTCTTTTGAGGACTTCGGTTCGAAGACGTCGGACTTTTTATTGAATTGTTCAGGGTCGGCAACCCGAACTTTCGATATTTGGCCAACCCCCACGCACGCCGACGGCTCGGCATTGGAGTGATAAAAAATAAACCGGTCGCCGGGCTTCATGGAGTCTTCTAGATCACCCATCATATAGTTCCGAGCTTGGTAGTTGCGAACGCCTGTCCAGAGCGTATGACCATCTTTTTTAAGATCGTCGATCGAATAGACGTCGGGTTCGCTTTTCATCAGCCAGTAACGGGTCGGTTTCGCCATGGGCGCCATTGATAGTACAAGCGCCGTGGGCAAGCAATTCCTGGTTCGCGAAGCGATGAAATGCTGTTACAACGTAAACCGCACGTACCTTACGGGAGGCCCTATGGAAGCTCATACGGGAGAGTCTTCAAAATTTGCACTGATCACAGGCGCCTCATCGGGGATTGGCGAAGCGACGGCTTTACGGCTCGCCACCGAAAAATTCGGCCTACTTTTGACAGCACGAAGACAAGATCGGTTGGAGTCGCTGGCAAAGCGCTGCCTTGAACTTGGCGCGAAGAGCGTTCCGGTTCGAAAACTCGATGTGAGCGATCGTTCCCAAGTTGACGATTTTTTCAGCGACCCAAAGCTTCTGCCACTTTTTTCAAAAATGCATGTCCTTGTGAACAACGCAGGTCTAGCAAAAGGCGTCGATAAGATGTCGTCGGCTTCGATGGATGACTGGCAGGTTATGCTGGACACAAATGTCGTGGGGCTTTTGGCCGTCACGCGCCAGGCTCTTCCGCACATTATTAAAAATCGTGGTCACATTGTGAATTTGGGATCTGTCGCAGGTCGCTGGAGTTATCCGGGGGGCGCCGTTTACAGCGCGACCAAAGCGGCCGTTCGTGCAGTGACGGAAGGGTTACGCATGGATGTTCAAGGAACTGGAGTTCGCGTAACTAACATCGCGCCAGGTATGGTCGAAACTGAGTTTTCGGATGTCCGCTTGGGCGATGAAGCGGCTGCCAAAAAAATCTACGAAGGTATGACTCCACTTTCAGCGGCCGACATCGCGGACTGTATTTGCTGGTCGCTCTCGCGCCCGGCTCACGTCAATATCCAAGAAATGATTGTCTTTCCGACAGATCAAGCCGGCATCGGCTACGTTCACCGAGGCTGACGCCTATCGTCAGATGACAACGCATGCGAAACTTCGTATCGTCGGTCTTAACACCAGGAGCTCAAACGCATGACGTCGTCGCACGATTCGACCACCGGGAATTCGGCTGATTTTAGAACTGAAAAAGATTCGATGGGGGATATTAAAGTCCCGGCTTCGAGGCTTTGGGGCGCGCAGACGCAGAGGTCGCTTGAGCACTTTAAAATTGGCGGCGACAGGTTCCCAAGAGAAATGATCCGAGCTTTGGGTGTCCTCAAAAAAGCAGCCGCTCTTGTGAATGAAGAGCTTGGACTTCTGACGAAAGAAAAGTCGAAGTCGATTGTCGCGGCCGCCGATGAAGTGATCAGCGGAAAACTTGACCAAGAATTTCCCCTGGTTGTTTGGCAGACGGGCTCTGGCACCCAAACCAATATGAATACCAACGAAGTTATCGCGAACCGCGCGATCGAAATTATGGGTGGCGTGCGGGGAACTAAAGGCATTCACCCCAACGACGATGTGAATAAAGCGCAATCATCGAACGACACATTTCCAACGGCCATGCACATCGCAGTCGCTGAACAGGTTCGTCATAAGCTTTTACCGGCTGTAAAAACTTTGCGCGACGGTCTCAATAAAAAAGCCGTCGAGTACAAGTCTGTCGTCAAAATCGGACGCACTCATTTGATGGATGCAACTCCGCTCACACTGGGGCAGGAGTTTTCTGGTTACGTCGCTCAGCTTGATCAGTGCGTGGTTCGATTTGAAAACGATCTACCGCAAATTTTTGAATTGGCGCTTGGTGGAACGGCTGTGGGTACGGGGCTCAACACACATCCTGAGTTCGCAGTGAAAGCGGCGGCACGAATCGCCAAAGAAACAAGTCTTCCTTTTGTGACGGCTCCTAACAAGTTTGCAGCCCTTGCAACCCACGATCCCTTGGTTCAGATGTCTGGGACTTTAAAAACGGCGGCCTGTGCGTTGATGAAAATCGCAAGCGACATTCGGCTTCTGGGCTCGGGCCCACGATCGGGAATCGGAGAGCTGAATCTTCCGGCCAACGAACCTGGATCGTCCATTATGCCAGGTAAAGTAAATCCGACCCAGAGTGAAGCGATGACGATGGTCTGTGCTCAGGTCATCGGAAATGACATGGCTGTCGCTGTTGGTGGAATGAGCGGTCATTTTGAGCTGAATGTTTTTAAACCTTTGATCGTTTTTAATGTTTTGAATTCGATTCGGCTTTTGTCCGATGCGTGCCTTTCGTTTGAAGAGCACTGCGTGCGCGGGATTGAAGTGAATAAGGCGCAAGTGAAGCGTCACTTGGATAATTCTCTGATGCTGGTGACGGCGTTAAATCCTCACATCGGCTACGATAATGCCGCCAAAGTCGCGAAGTACGCTCATGAGAACGATACGACTCTTAAAGATGCGGCTCAGAAACTGGGACTGATGGATCCCGCTAAATTTGATCAACTCGTGAAGCCCGAGGACATGCTCGGGCCGATCAAGGCCTAGGCCAATGGCAAAGAGCGGCTACAAGCTTTGCGTTTTTTGTTCCGCCAATTCAGGGCTTTCCGAGGCCGTCTTTCGCGCGGCTGATGAGTTTTGCGATGTTTTGAAGGAAAAAGAGGGCCAGCTTCTTTATGGGGGCGGTCGATTTGGCTTGATGGGGCACTTTGCTGACCAATGTTTAAAACGCGGGGTTCGAGTACGGGGCGCCACGACGAAGCGCCTCGATGAAACATTTGAGACGGCTTACCGCGGGATTGATGAGCTAATCATAGTTCCCGATCTTTTCGAGAGAAAACGCTGGTTTCTAAATGAGGCCGACGCGTTTGTGATTTTTCCTGGTGGAATTGGCACTTTGGATGAGGCTCTGGAAGTGATCACATGGAAAAGCTTGGGAGAACTCTATAAACCAATCATCTTCGTCAACATTGATGGTTTTTGGGACTCTACTTTCCGAATGTTTGACGACCTCATGTCAAAAAATGTCCTCAGAGCCGACGCCATCGCTACCTACACAGTTGTCGATTCGGGGCGGGGCGTGTTTGCGGCCCTGGACCGGGCTGTGAAGCTTGGCCCTGAAAATTAATTGAGGTTCAATGAAGAAAAATCCATCGGCCAACTCGCACCCAATTTTCGGTCATCCCAAACTTAGCTGGATGTCGGATGAAAACATAAGACCTTATGTTTTCGTGCGTCCCGAGAATCGAATTCCGACGCCGGGCCGAGTGCATTCATCTCTTGATTGGTTTCCTCACCAAGTTCTTTACAAAAATCCGCTCGAAATGGATCAAGTGAAGTTCGCAAACCGTATTTTGAATCTTGAAACCAAAGCTTTTGGTCCCAGCGGAATGGAAATGCCTCGCTGGGTGTTTTACGATTGCGCGATTGTTCCCGGATTTGTCGCAGGCTTTGCGGCAAGAACAAGCTCACTGAGTCGGGCCACGCGCGAAGCTTTGGGTGTCTCGGGCGATGCAGCCGCTTCGGAAGAAGAGTGGACGCCACTTTCTCTTTTCATCATTATTCCGACGATGTCGGACAAAGGTGAGTGGGTGGCTCACAATCTTTGCTCTGTGAATTCTATTTTGCCAAGCGAGCTTCAGTACTACGGCATTGGCTTTCTCTCGAAGGGCTTTGGCCTCTGGTATGCGAACGTTCAAAAAGTTTGCGGAATGACCCAGTGGACGTCGCCCGCAGTCCGCTTGCATGCTCATTACGGTGACTTTGAAGTCTTGACGGCATTCACTCCTGTCCACTCTTATGCCCACACGTTGACCTATCGGGTCCAAGTTGAGACCGAAAAGTGGATTAAATTTTTCACGAAAGATGGGCTTGAACCCATCACCTCAAAGTACAAGCCCGCAGGATTCACTGTTGAACCGACAGTTGAAAATTCACTGATCTCATTTCAAAGAAAGCTAGAAAAAGGTGGCGGACCTTTTTACCTCAGTGGCGCCGAGACGATGACGAAGCCAGTGGGGGAACCCCTGACAGTGTATTGTCCCCTCTAGGAGAAATTTATCGGGTCGTACTGATCTTCGACAGTGTTCAGATAATTTGCGCAATCTTAGCGTTTCGATTTGTTATAGGAGTGTTATCTTCCTAGCTTCTTAGAACTTAGGAAGGTGAACATTATGTCGCGATCGACCCGTCAAAATTCGGCCCGCTTAGCCACACGCTCGAGAGCTAAATTGCTTTTGAAAACCTCACCCAAGGCGGCGTCAAAAACGTCCGTTATGGGCTCTGCCGAAATGTCAGGCGATCGCGGCCTAACAGCTTTCGGTGAGCGCTTGGTCGCCACGCTTCAGTCCAAAGGAATGAGCGATAGCGAACTTGCGAAAGCTCTGGGCATCGCCCAGCCCAACATTCATACACTTAAGTACAAGACAGATCGCCCACGGCACAAAACGGTTTTAAAGATCGCCAAAGCCCTTGGAGTGTCTCCGGACGTATTGTTGCCTCAGTCGCCCGCCTTTGGTGCGATGGCCGCAGCCGCTGAGGGGACTAAGGTCTACCTCTTGATCGAGACCAAGCAGGGTCGCCAGACGATCCGCCTGGCTTAATAGAGAGCTCAATAGGCACTTCGGAGGATTGCCTCCGACCGGCCTGCGTATTTCTGTATTTTAAGCGCCGCTCCACTCGATTGTCTCGTGACGTCGGGTGGCGCCAAACGTAAGATAGGCGTTCATGTCTCAAATGACTCGATTGACCGAACTTCCCGCCGTAGCTCGCAGCATTTCGCTTGAGTGCACCTTTTGTGAGGCCGAGCGCTTTTTCAAAGTGCTCACGCATTTGAGCGCCGAGGCGGCAAAGCTTCGTTGCGAGGTCTGCGGACGTTCAAAAACATTTCGGTTGAGTGATGCGACAAATGGAGGCTCCATGGCGAAGGACAAGGCCGCAGGCAAAGTGAAATCTGAAGCAGCCGGTGGCGAAAAAGCCGTCAAAGAGAAAAAGCCGCGCAACACGGCGGGACTCCAGGCCGCGGCTGAAAAGCGACGACTGGCTTCGGCCGAGAAAAAAGCCGAGACGGCCGCGCGAAAAGACGCTGACACCAAAGCGGATTACGTGAAGCAGTACGAAAGCCTCAAAAAACAAATCGGTGTCGGCAATGTTGTTCCTTACGGAATGAAGCAAAGTTTCGGTGTTGCGAACGCAGTTCAGCATCCGACATTTGGTCTTGGTTTCGTGACGATGGCGACAGCCGAAAAAATCGAAGTCGCTTTCGAGTCTGGCGTTCGAAGTCTTATTCACAACCGAATCGGTTGATAATTTCATGGGTCTAAAAATCGCGACGTTCAACGTCTGGCATGGTCTCGCGGGCCGCGGCGTTGTGAACTTTCGCGAGTTCGAGACGGCTTCTGTCCGTGAAGAGCGCTTTAAGAGCGGCCTAGAATGCCTGCAGCAACTAGATCCCGACATTGTCTTATTTCAAGAGCTAAACCCTGTCTCTGCCCAGGGCCGCGAGATATCCCAAGTTCTTGGCGGCACCTTTCAGGGACGAGTTGATCAAAGTGGTTTGAAGTTTTTTTCGCGAGGATTTCCAAAAAATCTCGCGACCGGGCTTGGCGTGTTGCTGCGAAATCGCGTGCAGCCGTCCGAGGCGGGCGAAAATGCATCGATGGGTTTCAGCGCCGTACCGCCCTTTGTTCGCGTGAGTGGCTCAGTGGGGTTTAGTGGCGAATCTTTGAGCTTTCATTTGGATGAGCAGCGCTACGCGCAGTTCAGTTCCATTCAGCATGAATCTTTGGGGCGTCTTCTTATTATCAACACCCATCTGCATCACGGATTTGAGAGATTTCCAGAGCTCATGAGGCTTCTTCACGAAGCCGTCGTCGATGGGCGAGTGGCAAGAATCGATTTTGATCGTCTCATGCCGGCTCTTGATCACGCCCGCGATCGTCGTTTGGCCGAAGTGGATCGAATTTTTGAAATCGTGCACGGCCTTCAAGGCGCTTACGACGGAATTCTTTTGGGTGGAGATTTAAATTCGACGCCCGAAGGGGCCGCGTACCGTTCCATCCTTGGCGAAGGGTATGTCGACCTTGCCGAAGGAAAGCCCGAGCCCACTTGGGATCCTGTTAAAAATCGAAAGAATCATCAGATCCAAGCTTCCCTCGGATTTGATTTCCCACTTCCAGATTTTGGAAATCGCGCACTTGTGGACGTGTATCGTGCGTTTGATGCCAAGCCTCGTCGCATCGACTTTCTTTTTGGAAAAGGTTCGCTTTCAAAAAGTGCCGCGGTCGAACGTTTCGGATTTCCGGATTCAAGCGATATTCAAGCGCCGTCCGATCACTTTGGTCTGATGGCGACTTTCAAGTGAGTGGGCTAGCGTGAGCAAGTGGGTTAAGGGGCTAAATCCTGAACAAGCCGAAGCGGTTCGTCATACCGAAGGTCCACTTTTGATTCTTGCCGGCGCAGGATCGGGGAAGACGACCGTGCTCGTGTCGCGCACGGGACGGCTTCTTGATGAAGAGAAAGTGAAGCCAGCCCGAGTCTGCGTTTTGACGTTCACCAACAAAGCCGCGCGCGAACTTAAGCATCGTGTAACAGCACGATTGGGCGCCGATGCCGGCGCCATTTGGACGGGCACATTTCACGGGTTTGGCCTTCAATGGATGCGAAAGAACCATAAAAAAATGGGTCTTCCGGCGGGCTTTGGTGTCATCGATGGATCCGACGCCGAAGGAATTGTGCGAGAGCTTCTAAAGGACATGAAGAACCAAGCCAAAGACGCTTTTCGCATCGATCAGCTTATAGAGATGATGAACTCTTGGCGAGAGGACGCAGCGATCTTAGGAAAATCCCCTCAGAGCATGGGAAAAGATGATGGCGACGAGTACGAAGTCATGGCGGCCGCACTTTTGCCAAAGTACTTAAGGAAGCTTGAGCTTTTGGGTGTGACGGATTTTTCGGATCTCTTGATCAAGCCACTTCTTGGCGTTCGCAATGATGAAAAGCTTAAAAGCGAGCTCGCAGGAATGTTTGATTTCTTGATGGTCGATGAGTTTCAAGACACGAATGGTGCGCAGCTTGAGCTTGTTCGTGAAATTCAAAGCGAGACCGGAAACATTGCTGTCGTCGGCGATGATGATCAATCGATCTATGGATGGCGGGGCGCGCGTGTCGCCAATATTCTTGAATTCCCAAAAGAATTTAAAGGGGCCCGAGTTGTTCGGTTAGAGAGAAACTACCGTTCAAGTCCAGCCATCTTAGAACTCGCCAACAGCATTATTTCCAACAACAGCGAACGCCACGGAAAAGTTTTGCGGTCGAACCCAGATGCTGAGTTGGGCGATCGTCCCGAATTTTTCTCCTATGAAAATGAAGAGATTGAAGTCGCACAAACTGTCGCTCGCATTCGTGAATTTGTTGAAATGGGAATCAAACCTCGCGAAGTCGCAATTCTTTATCGGTCGAACGGGCAGGGTGGACTTTTGGAAGCCGAGCTTCGGCGCGAGCAAGTTCCTTACGCGATCACAGGCGGCACTGCGTTTTTTGACCGAAAGGAAGTCAAAGATGTTTTGGCCTACCTTCGATCATCGATCTCTCCCAATGAAGTCGCGTTTCGAAGGATCGTCGCAACACCGCCGCGAGGTATTGGCGATACTTCGATTGATCGACTGGCTGTTTGGGCCGAGGAAAAAGGCATTCGATTCCATGTGGCGGCAAGAAAGTGGCAACAGGCGGGGCTTCCGGACCGAACCGGCTCGGCCTTTGATTCTTTGTTTGAAACGTTGGATGAGCTTCCAACCTATCTCTTAACGCCTGATCCTTCGATTGAAGGGGATTCGCCGGGTCGCCGTCTCTTAAGGAAGCTTGATGAAATTAAGTATCGAGAGCACATTCGTTCGCTTCACAAAGAGGGTGACGCTTTTGAAAAGCGCTGGATGGCGATCGATGTTTTGGCGAGGGTTCTTGATTCTTATTTGTCGCGTGTTGAAGGAAAGCCGGACGTCAAAGATCTTGCGAGATTCATCGATGCCATGGAGCTTCGCGATGCAGATCAAGAAGAGCAGGCCGATGCCGATAAAAAAATTCAGCTTCTGACACTTCACGCCTGTAAGGGGCTTGAGTTCGATGCTGTTTGTTTGATTGGCTGTGAAGAGGATCTGCTTCCGCATCGAACACTTGGCGAAGACGTGTCCGAGGAACGACGACTGTTTTATGTCGGCGTCACGCGCGCGAGAAAACATTTGGTGCTATCTCGGGCGAAGATTCGTCGCAGGTTCGGGCGTCTTGCGCCCGTATCGATCTCACGATTCATTCAAGAAGTGCCAGAAAATCTATTTCGCCGCTATGAAGAAGGGGTTCGGCCCTTGGCTAAGGCCGAGCGCGCGAACCGATTGGGTGATATGTTTGCAAAACTCGATGCGCGTGTTCAAAAGCTCGCTGTTGAACAAGAGGTCGAAAAAGTCGCCGAGAAAAAGGGCTCCGTTTTTCATAAATCGGTGAAGCCCCGCTAATTCTTTAAAAAAATCAGACCCGTTTTACTCTTCGACAGCCGAATCTGCTCCGAAACTCAGGTCGCCCGAAACCGACTGAAACTTAATTTTGGCAGTGCCATTTCCAATTTTGAAGATCTCATTCTTTTTTGCGGATCGAGGTTCAGTTGTGTGACGTGTGTCAACGCTGAGGCCTCCGGAGGTCGTGATGAATTCGACCGTAGCATCGATTGAGTCTTGAGCGTCTATATTGAAGTCGCCGGAAATTGAATTGCCATCGATCTCAAGCACGCGGTCCAAACTTGAGAGCCGAACGTCGCCAGAAACGCTGTTGAATCTAAGGCGGTCGAAACGCCCAGGACTTAAAATGTCGCCACTGACAGTTTCCACAATGAGATTTTGAATGCGAGCCAGCGGGTTTTCCTGGGAATCAATTTCTAGATCACCGGACGTCGACTGAAACTTGAAATCGGTAAGGACCGTCGCAACTCTGGTATCTCCAGAAACAGTGCGCGCGATGGCGGTCTTGATGCCTGCCGGTACTTTGATGACAAGCGTGTTTCGTTTCTTAGTTTCGTCTTCATTGTTTCCGAAGTCGAGATTGATCCAGGTTTGGCGTGACGTGAGACTTTTTGGTTCTTCCTGAGTCATGATTCTCAAAACCCCAGCGCGGCTGTCGTCCACCTGAACAGGATTTTTCGGATCCAAACGACTCGATGAAACATCGATTTCGATTAAATCGCCTTCGCTGGGCACGAATTCAATATCGATGGCCGTCGTTTCGATGTCTAAGTTCTCGATCCGACCACTGAGTGGATGGACGAGGTTGAACGTTTGGCGAAATACGGTGCTCGGACCGTCGCCAAAACCACCGCCGTCCTCATATTGCCCGGTGGCTACCGCGTAGTGGCGTCCCAGCGACTCTGGGAAGCTGTAGGACTTTGATTGCTCAAGCGGTCTCGCCGAAAGGTAAGAGCCGGCGTAGAAAACCAAACTAAGAGTTGCGAAAAAAGCACCGATTTTTAGTAGACGCATTTGTTACTCCTTACGACTTTCGTTCTGCGATGAGATCAAGGTTCCAGCGAAGATAGCGAACTGAGATTTGAGCGACAAATGATGTGATCCAGGTCATTAGGACCAGGAAAGCAAGGCTCATCATTGAGATCGATAGGCCAAGCAGTGTGGCCGAAAGATGCGCCCATCCGGAAGCTCCGAGGCCAGTCAGTTCGCTGGCGATAATAAAGAAACTGCCGAACCCTCCAAGAAGCATCGCGGCTCCGATCACCCATCCGGCAAAGAGGCAGCCCAGGAGTCCTAAGAAGGGCCCCAGAACGAAAATCAAGTTGAAGGGCGCCAACGTCACGATAGCGAAGAACGCCCGAAGAGCCGCGTTCACTTGGGTGCCGGTGGAGGACGGCTTTTGAAACGTACTTTCGCTGGCAGCGACGCGGGACTCTGCGATCAAAGTCTTTGCGAGCTGCTTTGGTTCGCCCAACGATCCAATGACATCAGCTTCCGTACGGCCTGAAAGAAGAGCTTCTCGAAAAAACTCATCTTGATCGCGCAAAATATCTGCGCGTTCCGATTCAGGGAGGCGTTCGAGATGACGGGCGAGCTCATTGATGTACTCGGACTGAGACTTGAGATTGGATGACCACGACACGGTTTAGACTCCTCGACGCTTTGGTGAGTTGATGATGGTATCGACGCTGCTGGTGAAACTTGTCCATTCTTGAATCAGACTTTGAGTGAACGTGCGACCGCTTTTGGTCATGCGGTAGTACTTTCTTGGGGGGCCCTCGCTGGACTCTTTCAAGTAGGTTTCAAAGTGTCCTTCTTGCGTAAGTCTGCGAAGAATCGGGTAGATCGTACCCTCGGAAATTGGAATCTGGGTCGAGATGGCGTTCACCAGCTCGTAGCCATAGAAATCCTGTTTGGCCACAAGGGCCAAGACACACATTTCGACAACACCTTTATGAAATTGAGTATTCACGTTCCCTGCCTCTTTCATACGTGTACCAAACAGTACTGTGTGAAGCAAGGTACTATGTGAAAAAGATTAGCACTGTGCAGCAAACGATCAGGTTCCTGGGAGCCTCGGGGACGGGCCGAATGTCGCTAGAATTTTCGGTCGACGGGTACGGACAGATCGCCGCCTAAGAAGACATTGAAGACGTCGAGAACGCGAAGCGGGTCCAGCGGATAGTCGGCCAAAGTGCGCGGCCTCTCAAGCGGTTCTCGTCCCTCGGTTACTTTTCGGATTTCCAAGTGAAGATGGGGATGGATTTTTTCACCGGTCGAGGATGATCCAGTCTTTCCAGTTTGCCCGATCAGTTCGCCGCGCTGAATGATGTCGCCGGGCTTAAATGCTTTTTCAAACTTGTTCAGATGAGCATAGAGCGAAATGTATTTTTCTCCCGTGGGAAGCTGATGTTCGATGGCAATCGCGCGCCCCCAACCATTGTGGATTTTAGCGGAATGAATTCGCCCCATGGCCACGGAACGCACGGGAGTTCCAATGGGCGCCGTCAGATCAAGTCCGAAATGTTTGCCGCCGCAGCCGCACGATTTGTAGCCTCTCGAAATGAAGGTTCGGTCAATCGGCCAAGCCAGATTCCCATCTCGTATTTGTTGGACCAGATCGCCATTCTTTTTAAAGCCAGAAAGTGCGTCGATGAAAACGCGCGGATCTGTTTCATTCGAATCAAATAGACTTGCGTTGACGCAAAATCGGCCGGCCAAAGTCGTTTCACAACCGACCACCCAAGCCTCTGCGCTTCCGATCACGGGCAGGTGGCGACTCTGTCTGTTGTCATCGTTCAGAAATCGTTCGACGAGTTCGCCTGCAAAGACTCCAAACTGTTCGTCAGCAGTCGTAATGAGCTCCACCATCGCCGATTTTTTGTAGAGCGCACGAAGCTCGGCCGGGTTGATGCTTTGAAAACTTGAGGTCAAAATGACGCCGCGTTGAATCTTACCAAGTCGCAAAGCGAACACGCCGACTCGAAGCCCGCCTGGGTTGAATGTTGCCGGTGTTTCCAGACCCGAGTTCGACATTAGATGTTCGATCGGAAATATTCTGAAATTTTCAGTCTGCGTCCACTTTCGCGAAGTGGCCTCAGTGTAGACAGCTTTTATGGTTTTCGCCAAAACGGCGTCGTTGGCAATGCCTTCAAGATCATCGAGACTTTGCTGTGCGAGAAGCTCGTCGCTCGCCGACCACGCCGCTGACTTTTCTCGCAAGTTCTGAAGTGGAGTTTCGAACTGATCCCACGCGATGGGGGTACTTGTCGAATTCGGTGCCGCGGAAGTTTTTGGAATTTTGCCGTTAGCTTTTTTAGATGCGCTTTTGACCGCGGTTGTCTTCGAAACCGTGGTTTTTGCTTGAGCCTGAGGTTTCGTCACCATGCTGCTTCGCGGAGCTGCATGCGCTGATATAGACGCGACAAATATCGCTGCTACCGGAGACAGGCGGAGTACCGAAGTCATCATAGACATCATTAGTTTCGTCATCAGAAATGAACTCCTTTTCCAAAACGGCTTCTCGACCTTGACCGATGGACGAGAGGGAGCAATCTCCAGACCCAATTAAACCACCGCCTGAGTGCAGTAGTTTCATCTTGAGACGCCCGAAGTGCCGAAGAACGTCACCGTGGCCACTCTGTGCGGCCTGCTGCGGGAACCCGCCGCGCGAGCAAAAGCTACGTCATTGGATCAAAAATCGCGACTTCCTTCTTCGCGACCTACCTCATTGAAGGAACATATTTCGCCATACATTTCCGCCCCAAAATGTAAGTTGCCGATAGTAAGTTATGCTGCCGGCAATACACCCTAATATTGTCTTTGTTGGAGAGCCCACCCAAAGACACAGGTACCACATGGTCATATTCAAGTCCGTGCCGCGCTTCGCATCTTACGCCACTCTCGGTTCGGAACTCACAGCGACCGCCAGATTTCTTCCATGCATATCTCTTCACGAAAATTGATACCGAATCGGACGCAGATGCGAATGCGGGTGTCGATGTCGGTGTTTGTGCCAGCGCCTGCGCGGAAGGTTCCTCGCCATCCTTTCCCGACAAAGGTTCATCTTTAGGTACTGCCTCTCTTTTCACCGCCGCTGGCGAAGGTGATCGAACGGTGATTTCGCCGTGCGATTTTCTAAGCACCGTCAGTTCTTTTGCTGCCATCCGGAGTAAGGCTTCCTTCAAATTCTGAGGGCGACCGGACAGCCGCCGAATTTCTTCGAAGACTTTCATTTCATCTTCAGTGAACTCAATCGTCACGCGCGTCGTACCGCGCGCGGTTTCACGCTGGACGACAGGCGTCACCGGAAGCGGCACCGAAAACTCTAAAGCCAAAGCTTTTTCTGTCTGACGTTTTGATTGCCCGCACAGTGAAAGCATCACGTCTTTTCTTTTTTCGGGCGTCAATTTGGATTTAGCGAACTTTTCGTGATGACGGATCGTCGTGCGAGCTTGTGTCACGGCCGATAAGCTGAGCTCGCCAGTTTCTAATTTAGTTTCGATTTCTGGAGTTTCGCGCATCGCTCGCATGGCTTCGATTCGTCGGCAGGCAGCGGCTTCCGAATAGCGAAGCGCTTTCGTGCAGTACGCAAAGAGTGAAGGATACCCAAGTTCAGCAAAAGCTTGGCGGCGTTCAATCTCGCGGAGCAAGCGCAAAACTTCGATCGTAATTCTTCGTTCTTCTTTCGTGAGCTCGCCGATTTTGTGAACGAGCTCTTGATTCGTCAACGATCGGATTTCGTGCGCGGGAATATTCGCAGTCTTAGTCATGGGTTTCTCCTTTAGAAACTCACTCTACACCCGGATTTGGAATCGAAATTGAGGCCTCTCGCCGGCCTCTAGCGCAAACAAATTTTGAAGAGCGCACCGGCGAACCGCGCGACCAATTTGAGAGCACAGTGAGGAGGGGACGCGTTCAGAAGCCGCCGCCTGGCGAAAATCGAAATGAAACAAATGCCGCGAACGAATTTGTTCAAACAGCTTGTCAACTTATGCTTCAAAGCAGCGCTCAGAAAACCACGCATTTTCGACGGATTCATTACTAACGATTTCCGAAACGGCTGAGAAGTCATCTCGTTTACTTTTATGCACCAGTCGTGACGAATCGACTGTTCCCATCGATCTACCAAAATGCTATACTAAAGAAATGGGCCCCATGGAAACGCGACTCAAAGACAAAATCACAGCCGAACTGCGACCGACGTACCTCGAAATTCAAAACGAATCGCACACGCACTCGGTCCCGAAGAATTCGGAGACGCATTTTCGCGCAGTGATCGTGTCTGAGGCTTTTAGCGGCATTTCAAGAATCGAGCGTCAACGCCTGGTCTTAAAAACAATAGATGCAGAACTTAATTCTGGAGTCCACGCCTTCACGATGCGTTGTCTAGCGCCCGAGGAATGGTCCAAAGAACAATCTGAAAGTTTCGTCTCGCCGCCATGCCATGGCGGCTCCAAAAATAAATAGCCATGCCATGGTGGATCTAAAAACAGATAGCCAATGAATCGCCCAGATCCAGGCGCCGCTTCGCCGACTCTTAGGCGTTCCCGGATTTATCCTCGAAAGCGCGGTCGGCCGCTGTCTCATCGGAAAGCTCATCAATTTGTTCTTTGAGCTGATTCAGCAAAGCGCGCGTCCGGCGCTTCATTTCGTCAGGGATTCCGGCTCCAGCGTTCTTGCGACTTCGAGGCTCGTTCGCGTTCGCTGTGCCGCCATCGGCATTGACGGAATTATCGTCGCCCGGGGGAATTATCTGATCCCAGCTGTTCAGCGCGCTTTCAAGCTCGCCCAGAGTGTCTCTCAGTTTTCTGGAATTTTGTCGGTTTTTGGAGTCCTGAGAGCTGCTTCCCACGACGAAATTGTTGCGGGTCCGACTCGGTTTGACAAGGCGCTTTCTCAAGTCGCTCGAAGTTTCTACATCTTGAATCGCAAGCCATTCTAGAGCAGACTGCCCGGATTCACAGGAGACATCATCATGGCACAGCCGACCACAGGGCACGAAATTATCTATACTATGAAGGGTGTCGGAAAAGTCTATCCTCCGAACCGCTGGGTTTTAAAGAATATCTATCTCTCTTATTTTTACGGCGCCAAAATCGGCGTCCTCGGTTTGAACGGCTCGGGAAAATCGTCGCTGTTAAAAATCATGGCGGGCACGGATCAAGATTTCGTCGGCGAAGCGTTTCCGGCGCGAGACTTTAAAGTCGGGTACCTCAAGCAAGAGCCCGAGCTCGACGAATCGAAAACGGTCAAAGAAAACGTCATGGAAGGCATGGGCGAACTTCCAAAGCTTTTAAAAGAGTTCAACGAGATCTCTGAAAAGTTCGCAGAGGACATGTCGCCAGAAGCGATGGAAAAACTGATCGAGCGCCAAGGCGTCGTTCAGGAAAAGATCGAACAACAAGACGGCTGGGAGATCGATCAAAAACTTGAAAAAGCGATGGATGCTCTGAACTGTCCTCCAGGTGACTCGGCTGTAACGAAACTCTCGGGCGGAGAAAAACGCCGCGTGGCTTTGTGCCGACTTCTTTTGTCGAAGCCCGATATTCTTCTTTTGGACGAGCCGACGAACCACTTGGACGCTGAATCGGTCGCTTGGCTTGAGCGTTTTTTGGCGGAATTTCCAGGAACGGTCATTGCGGTGACGCACGATCGTTACTTCCTCGATAACGTCGCGGGTTGGATTCTTGAGCTTGATCGCGGTGAGGGGATTCCTTGGAAAGGGAACTACACATCGTGGCTTGAGCAAAAAGAAGCGCGACTTGCGGGCGAAGAGAAAGCACAAGAAAAGCGCGCAAAGAACTTGGAAAAAGAGCTTGAGTGGGTTCGCATGAGCCCAAGGGCAAGGCAGGCGAAATCGAAAGCTCGTATTTCGAACTACGAAAACCTCCTCAAAGAACCAACGCCCGAAAAGCTCGCCGATCTTCAAATCTACATTCCGCCAGGCCCACGTCTTGGCGACGTCGTTGTTGAAGCGGTCAATGTTTCTAAATCCTATGGAGACAAAGTTCTGATCGACAATCTTTCATTCTCGCTTCCAAAAGGCGGGATTGTTGGGATTATCGGTCCCAACGGCGCAGGTAAAACGACTCTCTTTAGAATGATCACTGGCCAAGAGAAACCTGATTCGGGGGATTTCAAAGTCGGATCCACTGTGAAGCTCGCTTACGTGGATCAGTCGCGCGATAATTTGAACCCCAATAAATCAGTGTTCGAAGAAATCTCGGGCGGAAACGACCTCATGATGGTTGGAACAAAAGAGATGCCTTCACGGGCGTATGTTTCACGATTCAATTTCGCCGGCGACACTCAACAGAAAAAAGTAGGCGATCTTTCTGGTGGTGAAAGAAACCGCGTTCAAATGGCCAAGGTTCTTCAGACCGGCGGAAACTTACTTCTGCTCGACGAGCCGACCAACGATCTCGACGTCAACACCATGCGTGCGCTTGAAGAGGCTTTGCTAGAATTCGGTGGCTGCGCGGTTGTGATTTCCCACGATCGTTGGTTCTTGGACCGCATTTGTACACACATCATGGCGTTTGAAGGCGAAGGTGTTGTAAACTTCTTTGCTGGTAACTTCACCGAGTACGAAGAAGACCGTAAAAAGCGTCTCGGCGATGCGGCTCTTCAGCCAAAGCGCTTTAAGTACAAAAAAATTCAGTGATTGCTCAGACAAAAACGTCCCGAAAGTGCCGGCCTTAGGCGGCCTTCGGGCTCGCCGCAATTTCTTCGGCCAAAATCGAAAACGCTTCGGCGGCATCCAAAAAGTTTTGGTGGGCTCGAGCCCGGTCGCCCTCGGGGTGGCGGTCGGGGTGAAGGGTCAAAAGAACGCGGCGTCGTTCGCGCTTTAAAGAGTCTCGCGTAAGCCCACTTCCGACTTGGTCCGCCTTTAAGAACTTTGCTCCGGTTTTGCACACAAGTGTGAAGGCGATCTCGGCGCGGATTGACTGAAACTGAGGCTTCGCTTCCTGCGGCGTCGAAGTGCTTAAGATATTTTGTACATCGGTTTCTTTAAATCGAGGCGATGCGCCATGGCTCGAAGCGATGGCAAGTCGACCGTAAGAACTGTCCGAAGCGTGGTCGTTCGACTCTTGAGCCCGTGCCATACGAGCTCGAAACCCAATCATTTTTGAAACGAGATCATCGTAAGCGACGGGTGGGGGCGGAAGCGGCCGATCAAAGATATCGTCTGAGGGTTCCGACGGATCGACTGGTTCATGGCTTGCTTCAAATTCGCGGCGCACATCATCGATCAAGCGATCGATGAGAACGTCGAAGAATGTTGAAGAGTCTTGTTTCGCCATGCCTCTTTAGCGGATCTTTTTGAGACACTCTGAAGGCCAGTTTCCCCTTGAGAAGCTAGGCTTCTTGAGCCTAGGCTTTGGTGGGTGAGCGAACAGAAAAACAAAAGTCGCTGGATTTGGTCTGTGCTCGCCGCGTGGGCGAGCCTCTTTGCTTTAGGCCTGGTCGATAACGCTCGCGGCCCGATTTTCCCCGACATATTAAAAGACTTTGGTCTCTCCGACACCAAGGGGAGTTTCTTTTTTTTCGCAGCGTCGCTGGCGTCGCTCACGCACAACCTGATCTTTCACCGCTTCCTCTCTCACGCACGGCCGGTGCGCTTGGTGGGCGTCTACACATTGATCATGGGTGCGGGCGCGGCCCTTATGTCATTAGCTCAGACGTATGAGTTGATACTCACGGCGGCCAGCCTCTTCGGAGTTGGTGTCGGTGGCCTGGGAGTCGGAATGAATGCGGCCGTGCAGGCTGCGCCAGCGGCTTACCGGGGTCGCGCCCTTGGAATTCTTCATTCTATGTATGGAGTCTCGTCGCTTCTTGCGCCGCTGATTGTTTCAGAATTTGTGTCGTCTGGCTGGAGAAATGTCCTTTTAGCTCTCAGTGCACCGTCCTTTCTGGTCGGTGCCGTGGTGCTTTATCGATCCATCATAAGTCCCGTTGAATCTTTGAAGCCCGCACGCGGCCTTCCTCAGTCGCGCATCGTAAAGCCAGCGCTAGAAATTCTAGACGCCCCCGATTCTCCTGCGAAATCACCGAAGGTGTGGACAACTCAGCAGCAGCGGGCGACGTGGTTTGCGGCGGCACTTGTCGCTCTTTTGGTTATTGCCGAAATCTCGATTTCGAGCCGATTGGTTTTACTAGCGCGGCGCGACTGGGGAATTTCGGCGGAAAGTGTCGGGCATTGGTTGGCCGCATATTTTGCGGCCATGACGTTCTCGCGATTGGCGTTGGGCCTGTTTAAATTCCGTCTTTCACCGCGCCGGATTCTCTTTTTCGCGATGGGATTTGGATTTCCATTTTTGCTTTTCGCCTTCCTTCCTTTGGGGCTTCCCAGCGAGATTCGACTGACGGCTTTGATCGGTTTCGGTATTCCCATAGCTATGGGCTATCCTCTTGCAATGACTCGATTTGCAGAAGTTTTCGAGGGGCGCACCCAAGCCGTGACGTCGCTGTGTCTTATCTTCCAGTCGGCGGGCGCGATGGCGATGCACTTTACCCTAGGGTGGGGGGCCGATATTTATGGTCTTCCGCTGATCCTTGGAGTGGTTTCTTGCGGCGCTTTACTAGGGGCTTTTGTCTCTTTTTGGGCGATGGAGAGGGCTGTTCTTAGGGGGGAAAGTGCTATCCCCTAGGGAGAATTCGAAAAAAAACCGCATTTTTCTTTGGACAAGACGGTTTAAGTCAGCTGATCATTCGTTGTGTACGCAAGAGTTCGATAAACAATCGTCGCGGTCACTGAAAGACCACAAGCGACGAAACTAAGGAGATAGTCACGATGGCTAAGAAAAAAGCTACGAAGAAAGCTGCGAAGAAAGCGACAAAAAAAGTCGCTAAGAAAACAACTGCAAAAAAAGCCGCTCCAAAAAAAGCTGCTAAAGCTGCAGGCGCGAAAACAAAGCGCAAGCCAAACGCAGCCTTCATGGCTCCTTTGAACCCAAGCGCTCTCCTTGCAGAGATCGTTGGTTCGAAGCCAATCCCACGTCCACAAGTTGCTAAAAAAATGTGGGAGTACATCCACAAGCATGGTCTTCAGGACAAAGTTAACCGTCGCATGATCCATGCTGACGACAAATTGAAGCCAATCTTCGGCGGCAAAAAGTCAGTTACTATGTTCGAGCTCACGAAGTACGCTTCGAAGCACCTCACAAAAATCCCGTAGGATTTTCGTGAACATGTGAGCCGAGGGCTCGGTCAATTCTGAGTCCTCGTTGAACAAAACAAACCCCCTCCTCGAAAGAGTTGGGGGTTTTGTTTTTTCTGATTGAGTTAGTTACTTGCGGTTTCGCCCGCAGGGCACGAGTAAGCGACACCTGTGTGATTCGAAGTCTGAACGAGCGTGTTGCCCCCGACGTCGGCCGTGTTGTTTCGAAGTACGTTCATGCTCTCCTGCGGAAGACCCCAGCCGGTGATCGTGACGGTGACGGGTCCGAGATTTTTGCAGCTCGATTCCACTGAAGTCGCTACAGTGACTTTTTCGCCATTATTGCTCAGAGTAGCACAGCCGGACATTGCCACTGCGCAAACGCTCAATCCGATCCAGATTTTCATGAGTTCTCCTTGGGACCTAAGTTTAAGAGGGGGAACTATAGTTCGCTTTATTGACAATCACCATGCCGGTATAAAAAGGAGAGTGTTGTCGATGATGTGGACATTCCAGGTTCAGCTGGCCAGTTCATGACGGGTCGTGCTAAGCTGTCGGCCATGACGGTTAAGACCAAAGACGAAATATTGAAGATGGCAAAAGTGTGCAAGCTGGCCGCGCGCTGTCTTGAGCATACGGGCAAATTTGTGAGAGCCGGCATCACGACCGACGAGCTCGATAAGATCGCCAATGACTGGGGTCTCTCGCATGGAGCTAAAGCCGCACCCTTGGGCTATAAGGGCTATCCAAAATCAATCTGTACTTCGGTCAACCACGTGATCTGTCATGGTGTGCCCGGAAGCGAAGTTTTAAAGGACGGCGACATCGTCAATGTCGATGTGACTTTGCTTTTGGATGGGTTTCATGGCGACACGTCGTACACATTTTTCGTCGGTGAAGTCTCTGAGCGCGCTAAAAAAGTGACCGAGATCGCTAAACGCGCGATGGAAAAAGGAATCGAAGCCATCACTCCTTTCGGAACCACGGGCGACATCGGATTTGCGATCAATAAGTTTACGACCAAAAGTGGATTCTTTGTCGTGGAAGAAATCGGCGGGCATGGGATAGGTCGTGTTTTTCACGAGGATCCCTTTGTTCCATCTTTTGGCAAAAAGGGTCGCGGTGATCGGCTTCTTCCCGGCGGGTGCATTACGGTCGAACCTATGGTCAATGAAACCGATGCGGACATGATCGACCACGCGATCCCTAATTCCTCAATTCAGTGGTACACCACAGCGGATAAGACACTCTCAGCTCAGTTCGAGCACACGGTGCTTATCACTGAAAAGGGCCCTGAGATTCTTACGGTTCCATAAGAACTTAACAGCTTAAGACGTCGGTCCTCCTTGTTGACCATCGGAACTGGGTCTGATTAGGTCTAGCTTCTAAGCAATGACAATGACGAGATCGGCCACGTAGAGTCCGACCTCGACCGCAATAAAGGACTTACCAGAATGGCATTTGATGCAGGATCAAACATGAAATCATATCTCTCGACCGCTCCGAAGACGAAAGATGGCAAAGCTGATTACCGCGTCGTGAAAGCGGCGATGGAAGACTCGAAAGTTTTCGAAGAGCTGGCACGTTGGGGTCGTGAAGAGATTCGTCTCGCTGAAACTGAAATGCCGGGCCTCATGGCTCTTCGTGAAGAGTACGGCGCGAAGAAACCTTTGAAAGGCGCACGCATCACAGGCTGCCTTCATATGACGATTCAGACAGCTGTCTTGATCGAGACACTTGTCGAGCTTGGTGCCCGCGTTCGTTGGTCGAGCTGCAATATCTTCTCGACGCAAGATCATGCAGCGGTCGCAATCGCTGCGGCAGGTATTCCTGTTTTTGCTTGGAAAGGTGAAACAGAGGACGAGTACAACTGGTGTGTTGATCAGTCGATCGCTGGCTGGGGAGCAGAAGGTTACGACCTCATCCTCGATGACGGTGGCGATCTCACGAACATGATGCACGAAGAGCGTTTCGCAGGAATGCTGAAGCAGCTCATCGGTATCTCTGAAGAGACAACGACAGGCGTTCACAACGTTGAAAAGATGCACGCTAAAGGCCTCTTGAAGCTTCCTGTTATCAACGTGAATGACTCGGTCACGAAGACGAAGTTTGACAATCTTTACGGCTGCCGCGAATCACTTGCAGACGGTATCAAGCGAGCAACCGACGTGATGATTGCTGGAAAAATCGTCGTCATTGCTGGCTACGGAGACGTGGGTAAAGGCTGCGCACACTCGATGAAGTCTTACGGAGCTCGCGTATTGATCACAGAAATCGATCCTATCTGCGCCCTTCAGGCGGCGATGGAAGGTTTCGAAGTAACGACAATGGAAGAAGCTGCGAAAACAGCCGACATTTTCGTAACAACAACAGGCTGCTGCGACATCATCACTGAGACACACTTCTCGCTCATGAAGCACCGAGCGATCGTTTGCAATATCGGTCACTTCGACATCGAAATCGACATGGCTTGGCTGAACAAAAATTCGCAAGCTCGCGAAGTAAAGCCTCAGGTTGATATCCACACGTTGAAAAACGGAAACGAAGTCATCGTTCTCGCAAAAGGTCGCCTTGTGAACCTTGGCTGCGCAACCGGTCACCCTTCGTTTGTTATGTCGACGTCGTTCACAAACCAGGTTCTGGCTCAGATGGAGCTTTGGATGAACCGCGACAAGTACAAAACTGTTGCCGTTTACCGCCTGTCAAAAGAGCTCGACGAAAAAGTAGCGCGTCTTCACCTTGGAAAAATCGGCGTGAAGCTCACAACACTTTCCGACAAGCAGTCGAAGTACTTGGGTATGGAGAAGGCTGGACCGTACAAGCCCGAACATTATCGATACTAGAGCCAGTTCTTTTTGAACGCCTGCGAGTACGCAGAGGTTCAAAAAGAAGGCTCTAGATCTCTTCCTGGGGAAGCAATCGGGCTGAGTCTGATTTGTCCCTGGGATATTAAAAGCGCTGGGCTTTTGCCCCGGCGCTTTTTTCTTTTTGGGGCTTGGAGTGGACAGGGGTTTTCGCCAAGGTTGCTCGCATCCATTCGCAAACTCATCGTCTCAGGAAAAAGTCGTTGAACTTAGGCTTTTATGAGCCAGGTGAGTGTGGCGACGGCGATGGATGTTGTGCTGACGATCAGGAATCCTAGTCGTGTCATCAGACGAAACTCACAGTCTTTGATTTCGCTATGAATGAGCTTTTCAACTTGAACGAATCGAGCATCGATCTGTGAGAATCGATTCGAAAGGCGTTCTTGGAAAACTGCAAAATCACTTTTTGTCACTAGATCTCCTTCAAGCGCATCCAGCACCATTTGGACTTGAGCCTCCGCCTGGTCCCTTGGAAAACCGGCCGCTTCTAGATCTCTAATGTACTTCATTGCGTTCGACATTGCCATCCCCCTTGGTGTTGTAGGCAGGGTCTTGCAAGTCGCTGGGGGCGCCAAACTGCATTGAGGTGAGACTTCGAACTCTCGGGCGACCGTGCCCCGGTCCAATCGCACTATAAAATCGTTAAACGGCGAGGAGTGCTTCGCGGTCGGGTGGAACTGGCGGTACGGTTCGGGCCGAGTCTTTTTGTTTGAGATTTTTAAAAGGAGCAAACGATGCGTCAGTTTCTTACACCGATACTTTCTGTGGGTCTTTTGTTGGTCGCGGGTACTTTTTCTTCGACGGCGGAGGCAGTCCCTGTCCTTAAACTTGAGTGCCGAATCGACAATCGCCTGATGGAGTCCGTTCCGCGACCGATTGAACTTCGTAACGGAATGATCGAGACGATTGACTGTCAGACACACGATACCTGCAGCAATTCGATCTACGCCATCGAGATGAACTACAACAGCTCGGGCGAAACAGTATCTGTGGCAGTTCGTGACACCGAGACGAAAAAATCAATCTGGACAGAATTCACAGTTCCCCAAAACACAACGGGCGACTCATTATACGACGCCAATTTCGGACTCGGCTACGGCGACACACTGACGTCACTTGGTGACATTGAAAAGCTCGATCCCAAAGGTCGCTTCCTAAAAATTGACTGCACCCGCCGCAATTAAGTTTTCGGAACCGAGAGAAACCCTCGGCACTCCAGGAAGCGCCGTCACGTTACTCGTCTTTGATACGGAGATCGCGGCGTCTTCCCTTTTTCCACGACACGGGCGTCGTACCCTCTGCCTAAGCGGCTCGGCCTTCCTGGCCTCGGGTCGCGGTTACGCGACCTTCCCGCTTCGGAGGTCGTGGAAAAAGGGAAGACGCCGCGATCTCTAGATGAGTGGAGTAGCGCTGACGTGTTTCAGGTAGTGGCGGAGTTCCGCTATGCTTTCGCGGATGTCGTCGATGGCGCGGTGGGTGTTCTTTTTGTCGAATTTTAATTTGTACATGGTTTGGAAAACGACTTTCCAGGACGTCACGTCGAGCATTCGGTAGTGGAGCCGGCGATTGAGAAGTGGGAAGTATTTGTTGATGAAGAGTCTGTCTTGGCCGATTGAGTTTCCGCATAAGACGGCGCTCTCGCCCTGAAAATGGCGGTCGACGAAATGAATCAGTTCTTTTTCGACAAGCTCCGGAGTTTTTCCGGTTGCGATCAGCGCGGTGAGGCCTGAGGCGCCGTGATGTTCGCGGTTCCAGTTGTCCATGGCATCGATAAAACTTTGCGGTTGCTTGATCACGGCGTGAAAAGTTTCAAGCTCGTTGAATTCAAGATCGCAGACGATCGCTGCGATTTCGATGGGGACTTCGCGTTCCACATCCAGACCAGTCATTTCCATATCGAGCCAGAGCATTTTCGTCATAAAGCCTCACGCTAAACTTAGTCGTTCAAATGCACAAGATACGAGCCTTCGTTTTCTGCGGTGAACGGAAAGCCACCAAGCTTCAGCCAATCGAGGGCGACTTTTCTGACAGCACCAGTGCCTTTACCGGTGATGATTCGTACTTTTCTGTGGCCTGCGCGGTCAGATTTGACCAAGAAGCGATCGACGGCATCCACAACGGCGTCCGTCGTAAATCCATGCAGATCAAGTGTTGGAAGCTGGCCTTTGGTCGACGCCTTGTTTTTGCTATTCGCCATACACAATGGATTCTACTCTGAAAGCTGAACGAAGTGCGAGTTCCTCGTGCTATGTCTCTAATATTTAAGGCCAAAATAGCCGACAAGAGAAGACATGAATCGAACCAACCAAATCAAACAAATATCGAGAGGCATTGCTGTCGCAGTGCTGCTCATTAATTTAGGTTGGAGCGCGGCCTTAAGCGCGCAAACAGGCCCGAAACCAGAAGTAAAAGCCGGCAAAATTCAAGAAACGCTTTTGATTCCGATTGGTGAAGGCGAGCAGGCTCAGAACATTGTTCGCGAACGACTTCAGAATCTCTCATTAGAGGAAGCCTTAAAGTTTGTTTCAAGCGTCGGGACGGGCGCCAGAGATCTCGCGGGAAAACCGGAGCTTCAAGGGCGTGTCCTGCGCTCGTATGATGTTCTTCGTCGTCGCGCCGATGTTGACGCAGCCGTAGCGGCAAAAATACTGTCGAGTTTTTCCTATTTTGAAAAATCGAGTTCGAAAAAGCGTCTCGAGATTTTTCTCATGGCCAAAGCTGGGACTTTGACTCAAGCCCGGATTGCGGAAGAGTTAAAAAGTGCAGCGGTGACGTCAACGCCGTCAGACATTCGTCTGTCGATGGTCTCGGCATTGACTGATGCGATGAGTGAGGCTGAATTGACGCCAACGATCGCTCACTACGAAAGCCTTCTAAAGAGCGACGTTTCTGCGATTCGCGTCCATGCCGTTCAGTGGTTTCAACTTTCTCCGCTGGATTCCCAAAAAGACCGCGTTCGATTTTTTAAACTGGCACTTACAACCAAGCCCTACCAGGCGCGTGCGCAGGCCTATAAAATTATCTCAAGTCTTAAGCCCAACGAAATTCGCGCGCTTGAAAAGGCGGGTGCGTTTCAACGCGCGGCTTGCGAAAAAGAATCGGCGGCTCCTTTCACTGAGATTTGTCGCGCGATCGATTCAAAAGTTCGCGATCTTGCTGGAGAGAACCAATGAAAATGGGTTCAAGCCGGCGAGCTATAGTAGGTTTTTTAGTTTCTTCTACTTTGTTCAGCATTTCGGCGAGCCGAGTTGCAGCTCAACAAGAAAAGCCTTTCGTGACAAAGCCTACAGCAACCTCTTCAGCCAAGCCTTCAGCGAACAAAACGCCGGCAGTGAAACCACCAGCCAAGCCGGCTCCGAAGGTCGTTGCGCCCCCAAAAATGACTCGAGATCAGCTTGAAACGGGAATTGCCGGAGATCAAATTAGACTGATCGAATTTGCCAGCGACCGTCTTCGGCATCTTCGCGGCGACGAAATCAATTGCCTCGATTGTTTTGCGTCGTCGGCAGGTACGGGAAACTCGTCCCTCGATAAAAAATCATCAGCAGAACTTTGCAAAGGCAAGTGGGGCGACTTTTATTCAAAAGATGTTGTCGATGTGAGTTTCGTTTTTGGTTACGAAGACTTCTATGATGACGCGGTTTCCGGCGACTCGATTCGGCGAGAGACCATGCGGCGAAAAGTCTTGGAACCTTGTAAAGCCAATCCGCTGGTTCAGGCGTGTGGTTTTTCCGAGACGGACGATCTGGATGTTCTTGAAAAAACCGTGATCGGACCGACTGGTAAGGAACACACTCTTCGCCTTCGGCTCACGGCGAGTTCGTATTCTTCATCCGATAGAATCAATCGACTTTATCCAGAGGAGCAAAAAGCCGCCTCCGAACGCGCGTCCAAAGCTTTTTACGGCGGTTTAAAAACAGCCGATATGCTTCTTTACATTGGCCATGCCCGAGACGGTGGGGGACCTGATTTTGACCCGGCTGTGAAACGGGCCGATGGCTCTATCGACTACGACTACTACACGACGAAGCGCCCAGGTCTTGAGAAACTCACCAAAGAGATGATGAACGCAAAAAAGTCGCCGAAAATTCTTGGATTTCTGGCCTGCGATTCCGAGCGATGGTCGGCGTCGCTCACTCGCATGGCTCCAAAGTCGGGATTGATACTTTCGGCGACAAAAACAATCGCCCTCGAAGCTGCCGTCGTTCAAGCGTTTCTCGCTTTGGATTCGGTCATTTGGCAGCGCTGCTCGGAGGGGTTCAATAAGGCCATTAGCCAAATCAATCAGTACGACGGAAAGCCCGTCCTACCGCTGAAGCTTGAGCGTTTTTACTAGAGACAGTTTTGGTTCTGATCGTCGACTGTTCCCTCAAACTTGCAAATATTTTCAAGAGGCACCTCCTATCCGGTTGTAGCCTTTCCTCGGATATCGGAAATTTCTCAAAAATTATCGAGTAAAGCAGTTCGCACGCTTGGCTGAAGCCCATCATGGGGTAGGACATGCCTTCATCAACACGTAAGGGGATTAAACATGAAAGCATTTTTGACGGCGTTACTTGCTATGACTCTTTTCTCGACAGCGGCTCTCGATAAGGCAATGGCAAAAGACGTTCAGTTGCCATCTGACGTGAACGAAACTGAAGCGTTCTTGGACTATCTCGCTGAATTCCGTTCGGTTCAGCTCGCCGAGCTCTCTGTTCTTGAAGTTCAGCAGAAGTACTTCGAAATCATGCGTTCTTCGTTTGAAGGCAGCCACGCGCTCTCGACAGCGTTTGACAGTGAAGCTGTTCAGTCGACGGCGGACCTCGCAAAAGGCGGCGTACAGATCGTTATGGACGCTTACCTCGCTAAAATGTGGCTTGCAGGAGCAACTCCCTCAGCAATGGTGATCAAAGACATCTGGGCCGCAAGCTTGGACAACACGTCTCGCATGTCGGCAATGGGTAAGAAAACTTTCGAGTCGCTGAAGGCTTTGGGGCGCTCGATGAAAGTGCCTAAGAATGTCGTTTCGACAGTAGCTCTTGGAGCTTTTGCATACATCCAGTACGAAAATATCTGGGTCATCAATATGAGCCAGGCTCAGTACGAAGCTACGATTGCTGCATTGGATGCGAAAATTGCAGACGTGAAGCTTCGCCAGGCGCAGATCGCTGACGGCTACGTTCCGCTTTCGGCTCGATAGTTCGTTAGTTTTTAGAGGTGACTTTAAGTCACCATGATCTCAGTTGAAAAGGAGTCGGCATGAAATTCAAATTAGTGTCGGCTCTTTTTTTGTCTCTCTTTTTGACGACTTTTCAAGCGAAAGCGTCGTTAGAATTCCAAGACGGTCTTTCGATTGAAGCCGAGTATGCTTACCGCCAAAAAATCGAAAATGAAGCCGCATCGTGGGCTAAAGATCTCATGTATCTCTACCGCGAAGCTCACGAAGGTCCCAATGCCAAAGACCGTTCGGCACGACGGATGGGGGCTGAGCTTGCCTGGCTGATGATTTTTGGCCATGGCGCTTTAGCGACCTTTGATTTTAAACACTCAGAGCTTGCGTGGATTGGTCAGATTCCAGCGGGTTCGACGTCGCGACTTGTCTCTTCTCTGAAACGTTCAAAAAATTTTTGGATCGAAGTTCGAAATCAGTGTCTTGAGCTAAAAGCGGATATGAAGGCGCAGCCGTCCACGAATTTCTTGCGTGAGTGTAAGGAACAGCTTCAGACCGACCTTTCGACGTCTCAAATCATCGGCAGCAATGTGAGCCTTTTTGTTGGTGGTGGCGTCATCGTTTCTGTCGGCACAAAGCTTTATCGGCGCTTCGCCAGCCAATGGATTTCGACCCGGGTTCTACCGTTGATTCCGGCGTTTGCTCGATCAAAGTATGTTGCTTTCGGGCTTACCGGAGCGATCATCATTCTTCCGACAAGCTTTATCGTCGCAGGCATTTCGGAAGAACAAAAAACTCAGCAATTGTTTTTGGAAAATCTTGAAACATCGCTGACAGCGAACGCTGCTGAGTCCGAAAAAGAGTCTGTTCTCCGCCAAAAATCCTTAAAGCAAGAGCGTGAGGTTCTTGAGTTCGCTTTGTGGATTGGTCAAAGGCTTCCAAAAGACATCAATGAAACCGAGGCAGAGAAGTTTCTGTTTTCACTTCGTTTGACGGCGCCGTACTTTCAAACTCTGAAATCTGACGTTCAATCCCTTGAAGAGCGTCGCCTTCAGATCGAACACGAGCTTCAAGCCATTCCCGACGTAGCAGCTAAACTTCAAGCTATTGCCGACGCTCGGAAAGTTTTAAAGTCGACGGGGGCTGGACAGCTGACGAGCGAGGATGCGGCTCTTTTTAGAAAAGCGCAGCATCTTGCGGCTTTGAGGCTCGCTCTTCGCGCCGTTAACGCTGATCTACAATCATCACCGTCAGTCGACTGACGCAGACGAGTTCCATTTTTTCGTTTTTAATTTCAATGTTCCAGACGTGAATACTTTGGCCGCGGCGAATGGCGGTGCATGTTCCTGTGACTAAACCCGAGGTCGCGGACTTTAAGTGATTGGCGTTAATTTCAACGCCCACAGGCATTTTGCCAGTACCTCGCACACAAAGGGCTGAAGCGATACTTCCTAAGCTTTCGGCTAATGCGACCGAAGCTCCGCCGTGCAGAAGCCCCGCGGGCTGTTTGGTTCGTTTGTCGACGGGCATCGTTGCTGTGATCGAGTCGTCGGTGATTTCTGTGAAGACCATGCCGAGATGCTCACACATGGTGCCTTCACACATCTTTTGAATCTCTTCCAGCTGCGGCTTTTGTTTCCAAATCACTTTAGACCTCTTTCCTGAAGAGCTCTTTCAAAAAGAGCGCGCGCATTTTCCGTCACCGGTTCACCGTGGGCCATGACGATTTTGTCAAAGTCGAGAGCTGCGACTTTGGCCAGAGACTTTTTAAAAGCCTCGCGGTCTTTAGCAAGTTTCAAATAGAATTTGCTCACGCCAAAGCGCCGGTAGGTTCCAAAAAGATTTAGTATAATCCAGCTTCCAAGACCCTTGGCATTGAGCAAATTAAAAAAGAGATCCGTCACGACAAGGGTTTTCGAGCTTTTGTGAAAGAAGACTGTTTCCGTCGCGACCGGAGCCCCTTTGATATCAATCGCTTCGATTTCATCTTGGTAAGTCCAAGTTTTTTCTGACAAAATTTTATCCCAACTCAAGTCTTGGCGTTTTTCCCTAAAACCTAAGACGCCCCACAATGTCGCTTGTGAGTAGAGATTTTGAGCGCGGTGAATGCTCAAGTGATGGAAGAGGTTGGGCGCTACGATGTCGGTGACTCGGCCGAAAGCTGAGAGCTCGGATTCAAAGTCTGCGATATTTTTTCCAGGCGAAATTAAAACAACGCCTCTCGACGTGCGAAGGGCTGTCGTCGTTGCCGGAAGTTTCATGAGCGGCATTGCAACGGACGACTTCAGGAGAAGTACGTCGTCGTGAGGCTTATGGACCAAGGCTTTGTTAGTCATTGACTCAATCTCTAATAAACAGGAATCAAAAGCTATGGGAAACCGCGCGACACTTTTCCGTTTTCGCATTGAGCTTTCGGACATCGACCGAGGGGTCTATGAGACGCTCGACTTTCGAGCAGCTCTGCATCCTTCAGAGACGACACGATTCTTAGCGACAAGGGTTTTAGCGTACGCGCTTAATTTTCAAGAGGGTATTGAGTTCACTCCTGGCGGCATCAGCGACACCGAAGAACCTGCTCTTCGAGTTGTGACACTGGACGGTCGAATCAATGAATGGATTGAAATCGGAAACCCATCGGCCAAAAAACTTCATAAGGCCACTAAGTCGGCGTCGAAAGTCAAAATCTACGCTCACAAAGATCCGAATCACTTGATGCTGGAGCTTGCCAAAGGCGACATCCATAAGGCCAGCGAGATTGAAGTCTATTTTTTCTCTTCTGAACTCATGCAAGGTCTTGAAGAGCTGATTGAAAAAGACAACAAGTGGAGTCTAATGCACACCGAAGGCTCTGTGACAGTGACGACGCCGACAAAGTCAGTTCAAGGTGAAGTCCGCCAGGTGCGCGAACCGCGAGGCTAAGTTGGTTGTAAGGTGGAGTCGACTATCTTCCTGAGCCGCTCGTGGGAGTATGACCTTTTTGCGATTCGATATCGCCAGCCATTTTTCGAATCTGATCGCGCTGAGCGGGAGTCAGGTACTGTTCGATCATTTGAGGGTTACTCATCATCTGATTGACGAGCTCTTGCATCTTGGCGGGATCGCCCCCAGTTTTTTGAACAAGTGTCTCCATGAGCTGCGAAGAAAGCTGGTAAGCGCCTTCGGATTGGTTGCCGAGCATTGTTTTTACTTTTGCATCGTGAGCTTGCGCGGCCGGAGAGACCTTCAAGAGGTTCTCCCGCTCGGCAGGATTCGTGAGGCCTTGTTGAGTTTGGCGAAGAGCCTGTTCTGTCGCCGCATCCCGCCCGGTCGCAGCAGGCGAAGTCTGATTTGGCATCGGCTGCGCCCCCCGAGCAAAACCAAGTTCCGGCAAACTCAAAATCAAGCCAACGCTGACAACTACAAACGCCCGAACCACCAAAGTCGCCGACATGTGAATTCTCCTATAACGCCGTGGAACCCAATAAATTATCGGCTGTTTCACCCACCAAATCGAGCGCAGCGACGAATCCACAGTGAAAAGTCTCAAACTGATACAGCGCGCTTATGACTGAGGGATTCATCCAAAAACGGAGCGATTCAACCGAAGGTTGAAAGCGTCTTTACTGAACGAAGCTGATCGGGGTGCCTTCCCACTTTCGGCGACCTCCGAATCGGGAAGCCCGCGTAAACGCGGGCCGAGGGCAGGAGCCCGAGCCGATGCGGTGAAGGCACGACGCCTGTGTCGCCGAAAGTGGGAAGGCGCCCCGATCAGTCAAAGGCCTCAGCAAAGACGTTCTTCATATCAAAGCCTTCGCTCTCAAGCTTAGCTTTTACGTCCTTGATCATGGCTCCGTTGCCGCAAAGGTAAAACGTGGTCGCAATACTTTTATAGTCGAAGTCATCGATGTGATTTTGCACGTAGCCACGTTCGCCGGTCCACTGATCGTCGGGCCGCGAAAGTACGTACTTAAATTTGAAATCTTTCAGTTGCGACTGAAGTCGTTCAAGCTCTTCGCGGTAATAGACGTCGGCCCGGTGACGGACGCCAAAGAGCATGCGGTAACGAAGATTCGGGAATTTCTTCAGATTTGATTCGATGAAAGAGAAGTGTTGAGAAACGCCAGAACCCGTATTGAGAAATATGATTTGTTCCGTCGGTGGCTCTTTAAAGAACACGCGGCCGAAGGGACCCGTGAAATCAAGTACTGAGCCTTCGATTAGGCCCCATACGAATTTCGACGCAAGTCCACCGTCGACGTATTTAAAAACCAGACGGTAGCCGTCTTTTCTTAAGTCTGTGGAAGCGATCGAGTACGCGCGAAGCACCGGCTTTACACCATCGCCCTCGGGCGGAACGTGAAGCATTACAAATTGGCCCGCGCGAAATTCGAAGTCGGAAGGCTCTTGGCATTTGATGAAAAGTTCCCGGATCTGCGGCGTGTAATCGCAAATCTTTTCGACCACCATTTTTCGGATAATACGAGTGGGGTGAAGCGCTTTCGGTTGGGGAACGCCAGTGTTCGGTGACGAAGTCATGGTCATTACTTTCTCGGAGGTGTGACGTCTTTGAGAAGATTCGCTCGCGCGGTTTTGTAAAGTTCCAGCGATTCGGAAACTACTTTGAGCGCTTCATCACGGTCCAAAAATCCATCGACGACGACTTCTTTATTCTCAAGCTGCTTATAGTCTTCAAAAAATCTTTGGACCTCTTTTAGGCGGTGAGGAGGAAGCTCGCGAATCGATCGGATCTGAGAAAATTCAGGATCATTGGCGTGGACCGCGATAATTTTATCATCGCCTTCGCCCTGATCTTTCATCTTCATAACTCCGATCGGAATGGCTTCCATCAAAGTTCCGGGTACGACTGACTCTTGACCCAAGACCAGCACATCCAGTGGGTCATTGTCGTCACAGTAGCTCTGCGGAATGAATCCGTAGTTCGCCGGATAGTGAACGCTTGAAAATAAGACGCGGTCGACTTTGAGAAGGCCGCTCGGTTTGTGCAATTCGTATTTGTTTTTCGAGCCGCGCGGGACCTCGATAAAGACGAGAATCTTTTCGGGTCGACCTTCGATCGTCGGAGAAATGTCGTGCCATGGATGCATATCCCAAAGTCATAGCGACCAATGGGCCGAGTGTCGATAACATCTTGCGTTGTTGATCAAAACCTGTGAACTCCCGATGTAGGCTCGCGCCCTATGGGACAAAGTTCAGAAAAGGCCAACGAAGGCATGGGTGGTGGAGTCAAGGGTTTGGCTGTCGTTCCGGCAGCGACGAACTCTGGCGGCGGTGTTCGCACGGCCTTTGTGGGCGGTGCTTCGAAGGGTATCGGGCGCGCCGTCGCAAGACATTTGGCTTCGCGCGGAGTGCGTGTGATTGCATGCGGGCGTTCGGAAGCGGATCTTAAAGAACTTATCGACGAGCTTCCGCTGATCGAAGTCAAAGGTGCGACCTTGATCGAATCAGAACTGAAAACTCACAAGGCTTTCGTGTGCGACACTTCAAAGACAAGCGAGCTTGAAGGTCGCTTGAAAGCGCTTGTTCTTGAAATGGGCGCTGTCGATATTCTTGTTCTAAATTCGGGCGGACCCAAAGGTGGTCCCGTGCTTGAGGCGGACCCGTCAGAATTTAGAAATGCGATGGAAGCTCATCTGATCGCCAATCAGATTTTGTGCAAGACCTATGTTCCAGGAATGAAAAACCGCGGCGGTGGTCGAATTATTTCGATTCTCTCAACATCTGTTCGCCAGCCCATCGCAGGGCTTGGTGTTTCCAATGCGACTCGTTGGGCGGTGACGGCGTGGGCAAAAACTTTGGCCGGCGAAGTGGCTCCGTTTGGAATCACAGTGAATATGGTTTTACCGGGATTTACGAAAACAGCGCGGCTTGATGAACTTTCGAAAGCGGCCTCTGAAAAACGCGGCGTTAGTCAAAAGCAGATTGAAGAAGAGTGGATCAAGTCGACGCCGATGGGCCGATTGGGTGAGCCAGAAGAAATCGCTGCGGCTGTCGCGTTTTTCGCGTCACCGGCAGCGTCCTTCATCACGGGCCAAGCGCTGGCTGTTGACGGTGGACGATTGGGATCGGTGTAGCCCATGAGAAACGGTGAAGCTCTTGAAGTATGATGTGTTCTTCTCGATTTGCCAGACTCCGGTCGACGGTTTTACGCCGCCTGAAAAAGTCATGCTTCAAAACTTTTTTGACCAGGCGATTTTGGCGGACGAATTGGGCGCCGGATGTGCTTGGGTCGCAGAAACTCACTTAAGCTGTCAGGTGCAGAAAAGAAATCCTTCAGCGGTGATTCCTCATTTTGAAGGTGAGATCGGTCTTAATACCGACCTCTTGCAATTGGCGCATGTGCTGTTCGCGCGGACAAAGCAAATCCACATCGGTTCAGCGATCCGAAATATTCAATGCAACGGTGGTCCGATCGCTCACGCGGAAGCAATTAAAATGTTCATGTCGCTTCACGATCTTGGGCTTTCGCGCGGCGGGCCTTTATGGAGTGAAAAGGAAACCAGAAGACTTGAGATTGGCTTCGCTGCAGGTCGATTTCCATTTTCCAATTTGCCTTATGGTGTTGCGCCTCGGAATGAGCTCGAGCGCGCGGCGTGGCCGGCTCTTCGTGGGCTTGTCTTTCAAGAAGCCACCGAGATTTTCTTAAGGCTTTTAAAGGGCGATATCTTAGGATCAAAAAATATTCGTCCAAAGATTTTAAAGCGCTCGCACTTTCGAAGCGATGAAGATTGGGCGCGAGTTAGTGGTCTCGCGGTAGCGGGCGCAGCGAGTGACGGTATAGAGATTCCGCCATTTTGGAAATTTGATCCCGTCGGTGTGATTCCGTTTGAAGCTCCGATGGGGAATCTGAGGCTTACGATCGGTGCTCACGACGCTGCGACACAAGATTTCGCCAATACGATTCTTCCGGTCGGTGTTTTTAATCTTTCCATCACTCCTGATGCACAGATCGAAGAGACGCACTCGCGTATGAAGGGCACGTATCACAAAGCCGCGTGGGGTGGATCGACGGGCCAGTGGTCACGAAGCCTTATGCCGCGCACGGTATTGGTCTTCATTGACGAGAATCGCGCGCGCGCCGAAGCCAATGCTCAGAAAGCCATTGCGACGTACTGGAAAGCGGTCGAAGGAACTTTGGATCCAGCGAAAGTCGCGCAAGCCGTGGACAATGCGATTGTCGGGACACCGGATGAGGTCGCCGAGAAAATGAGTGCCAAGTATCATCAGGATGATCGATTGATGCTTTGGTTTGACTTTAATAATCACGACAATGAAGCCGTTAAAAATTCAATGCGCCTCTTTTTTGAAAAATCAGTACCGCACATTCGAGGTCGAAAGTGACATCACAGTTTCATAAAGGTGATGACACTTGGGTTCCCTTGGTCGATTACCGCCGAAACGGTGTCAGCGAAATTACGATTCACGGGGCAGTGTCTTGGATCAGCGGAAAAAAACTGATTCACGCCTGGGGCGGGAACGTTTTGTGTTACGGGCGCTCGATGATGAAGCCGCTGCAGTTGAAAGTCTTCGCTAAAGATCTGGATCAGATTCTCACGATGGATTCAAAAGCTGTGTCGGTGGCCTCGCACAATGCCGAGCCCGAGCACATCAAAGCGATTCAAGCGATTTTAAAACCCAGCGAAATGGGTTTGATGCAGACTCCGTTTTCACTTCCTCTGATTCAATTCGGCCGACAAATGCGTCGCGCGCGTCGTTGGTACCATCCGTGTTCAGGAAAACACGCGGCGATTTTAAGAGGCTGCCAAATTCGCGGTTGGTCGAGAGTTGGGTACACGTGGCCGCATCATCCGTATCATCAAAGTTACTTGAATGTCGTTCGAAGGGCTTTAGGGCCTGAATGGAATCCTCAAGTCACAGCCAAAGATGGCTGCGGGCTTCCGACCGTGTCGATGACGGTGACCGAGCTTGCACGGGTGTACGCGGATCTTGCGGTCACTCGCGATGATGATTGGATTTGGCAGGCGATGGTTGAAAAGCCCGACCTAGTCGGTGGATTCAATCGACTTGATTCGACGATTCTAAAAAGCTGCGGCGGGGATGTGATCGCCAAAGAAGGTGCCGATGGACTTTTGGGCTTAGCGATCAAGCATCCGGATTTTCCAGAAGGTCTTGGCGTCGTCATAAAAGTTGCTCACGGGTGGGACACGACAGCCACGTGGTTTGTCGCAAGGTACGTACTTGGTGTCCTTGGTTTTAAACTTCGAAACCCGTACCGGCTCGATCGTCAAAAAGCGTACATCGTTGAAGACCTTATTCCTCCGAAACTTCGCTCGCGGATCAGCGATATCGAACCGTTTGATGCTTGGGATCCCGACGAAGACCGCTGGGAATTTGATTTTAATAAATACGTTCCAAACGCGGCCAGCTTTAACGAAGGTGCTATGGGGGATCGTCTATGATTCGTCTTTCGAATTTTGTCGACGGAACTCACGTAGCTCCTGAAAACGGAAAGTACTTCGCCTCTCTAAATCCTGCGACCGAAGAAGTTCACGTCGAAGTTCCAAGAAGTGAGGCATCGGACGTTTCAAAGGCTGTGGCAGCCGCAAAAGCGGCGTTTTCTGGTTGGAGCGAGCGCCGCGCCGAAGTGCGCGCAGATTTCTTAGATAAAATTGCAGCTGGCATTGATGCTCGCGCGGAAGAGCTCGCTCGGGCAGAAAGTCTTGATCAAGGAAAGCCGATGTCCTTGGCGGCGACTCTTGATATTCCCAGGGCCGCTCATAATTTCCGATTCTTTGCAGGCGTTCTTCGCCACGAACTTTCAGTGGCGGCCCCGATGGATCGCTCGATGTTTTCTTATGTACGCCGTGAACCGATCGGTGTTGCAGGTCTTATCAGTCCGTGGAATTTGCCTGTTTATTTACTGACGTGGAAAATCGCTCCGGCCATCGCTTACGGAAACACGTGCGTCGTAAAGCCCAGTGAGATGACGTCCCACACGGCCTTTATTTTGAGCGAGATCATTCGCGATGCCGGGCTTCCTCGTGGTGTCGTGAATTTCGTCTTCGGCCTTGGCGGTGAAGCTGGACAAGCACTGGTCGAACATAAAGATGTCCCGATGATTTCATTCACTGGCGGAACGGTGACCGGTCGAAAGATCAGCGAAACTGTCGCGCCTCAGATGAAGAAACTTTCTTTGGAGCTGGGTGGAAAGAATCCGACCATCGTTTTCAAAGATGTGAATCTAAAAAAGCACTTAAAGATGATCGTGCGCTCGGCCTTTTTGAACCAAGGCGAAATCTGTCTTTGTGGATCTCGAATTTATGTCGAACGAGACATTTATGAATCTTTCACGGAAGCGTTCGTTAAAGAAGCGCGCGAACTTATCGTGGGTGATCCTTTGGACAAGGCCACATTCATGGGGCCGCTTGTTTCAAAAGAGCATCTTGAAAAAGTTCAAGGCTTTGTCGCGGAAGCGAAAGCTCAAGGGCTTCGAGTTTTGACCGGGGGCGGTCGTCCCGAAAATCTTAAAAATGGTTTTTACTTTTCGCCCACAGTGCTCGCTCCCGAAGCGACCGGAAAAAGTTCCGAAGGCATGGCTTCAGAAAAAGCGTTTCACGCATCGAAAATCCAGTCCGACGAAGTCTTCGGACCTGTCGTAACGATTGCACCGTTTGATTCAGAAAACGAAGTGGTTGGCCTCGCCAACAGCACGAAGTACGGCCTGTCAGCGACGCTTTGGACGGATTCATTGTCGACAGCCCACGGGGTGGCGGCCAAGCTTCACGCCGGAACTGTCTGGGTGAATACTTGGATGTCTCGGGACCTTCGAATGCCGTTTGGCGGGGTGAAAGAATCGGGACTTGGCCGCGAAGGGCAGCTCGACTCGGTTCACTTTTTCACGGAAGCCAAAACAGTCTGCATCCGCCACGATTAGGCGGAAGACGTAGCGCAATCTTCGCGCTGGCCCGGGCGAAGGGGTGCATAGACCAAGGTCCATTGAGCCAAGGCGGGAATTTTCCGAAACGATACAAGTGCTTAAATGGCTTGGGATTATTTTTTTTGGCTTTGGAATTCAAACGGGTTTCGCCCAGGCGTCACCGTCGGATTTCGATTGTCCCGATGGATTTCGTGAGCTCTTCGCGACTCTAAAGGTGCACAAAGGGGACGTGGTCAAAGATAGCCGATTTCCCGATGCTGAAATCTCCTTTTTGGGCCAAGGGTTTGGCGGCGGCAACGTCCACCTTGTGAAACCAAACGACGGTTCCGCTCCGTTTGTCATAAAAGACTACGTACTGGGGGGCGCTGACTCGGCCATGAACGATGCCCTTGGAATCGAAATTCTTGGTCAATTGACTGATGCCCGGTTTTCGCAAAAAGCAATGCGACCCGTTCGTATTATTGAGCGACTTGATCGCGACAGTTTTAAGCTCGAGTACATTCCAGGACGGGACGTTCGAATGCTCGCCCAAGAAACACAGAATGAAGAGGCCCGCACGAAGCTTGCGAGACTTTTCCTGCGTCAGATTGAAACTCTTAAGAATAACTTACCCAATGGCAAAGAATTGAAGGTTGGAGAGCGTGGCTACACGGTGCTGGAGTCCACTTACCGACAATCGGTCACACGAGGTTTTAAGGACCTCGTCGTCGTTCTGAGAAGAAAAGAATATCCCAGAGACCTTGTGCATCTTTGGATAAAACCTGAAAACGTCGTCGTCACGGCCGACGGTGATTTCGTGATTATTGACCCTCGATAATTAGACGACAAGATGACCACTTTATCTTCTAGGACGCACCGCCGAAGAGCCGTGACCGTGGGTCTAAGTCTCTATAGAAAAGAGACATGACTGGAAAAATCATCGCAGGCGTCTTGGCGCCGCATCCTCCTCATCTCGTTTACGCCTCAAACCCCGAGCAAAATGAGCCGCGGTCCGAAGGTGGTTGGGAAACCCTTCGTTGGGGTTACGAGCGCTTAAGAAAAAGTCTGTTCGAGCATCCCGATAAAAAACCGGATGTGATCTTGGTGCATTCGCCGCATTGGATGACGGTCTTGGGTCATCATGTGTTGGGTCTGCCGCATTTTAAAGGTCTCAGTGTCGATCCGATTTTCCCGCATCTCTTTCGGTTCAATTACGACATCAAAGTCGACGTCGATCTTTCGCTGCTCATTGCCGAAGAGGGAAAAAACGAAGGCCTCATTACGAAAGTGATGACCAATCCGGATTTCAGGATCGATTATGGAGCCATCACGAGCTGCTATTTGACGAACCCTGATTTCGACATTCCGATCGTTGCGATTAGCTCGAACAATTCGCCGTACTATTTTTCAAACGAAGTCGGTCAACAGCAGATGGAGAAGCTGGGACGAGCGACCGCTCGTGCGATCGCTCGCAGTGGAAAGCGCGCCGTGCTTTTGGCGTCGAACTCGATGTCGCACAGGCATTTTACGACCGAGCCCGAGATCCCTGAGGATATGTCGGCCGAGCACATCTATCATCACGGTCAGTATCTGTGGGACATGGAAATGCTTAAGATGATGCGAGAGGGGAAGTCTCGTCAGTTGATTGATTGCTTACCAGAATTCATGGATATGGCGCTGGCCGAAGTAAAAGCCGGGGCGCTGACTTGGATGCTTTCGGCTTTGGATTTTCCAAGCTACAAAGCTGAAGTGCACGCCTACGGTTCTGTGATCGGCACCGGAAATGCAATCGTCGAATGGGATCACTTTACGAATGCCAAAGGCCTAGCCGGAGGTGGAAAGTGAAATCGGAAGTGACTTCAAAATCACCATCGCCAGTCAAAACTTTAAAAACACCAGCGGGGTCTCTGATCACCGCGTGTTACATCGTGCCGGGATTGCCTCAGCCATTGATGGCTTCTGAGAAAAACCCAGGATGGAAGCGGCTTCGCGAAGCGATGGAAAACGTTCGCGACGAAATCGCGGCGAGTGACGCCGAGATGATTCTCTATTTCTCGACACAGTGGCTGACGGTTCTTGGTTATCTGTTTCAGGCCGACAAAAATCCGAAGTGGACGTTGGTGGATCACAATTGGCACGAGTTCGGATCCGTTCAATACGATTTTAAAGTCGATGCGGAATTCGCGTCCGTGTACGCGCGTGAAGTAAAAGCGATGGGGCACTATGTCCGCGAAGTGAATTATCGTGGGTTTCCCATCGATACGGGCACAGTGGTGGCGCAGAAACTTTTAAATCCCACCAATCGTCTTCCGGCCGCGATGGCGTCTTGTAATATGTATGCCGAAAAACAAGAGACGCTCTCGATCGGACAAGCAGCGATGCGTGCGATCGAAAAACACGGGAAACGCGTGGCGGTTGTTTGTGTCTCGGGGCTCTCGTCTCGCTACCACACAGAAGAAATTCCGTTTGAAAAAGATTTTATTTCGTCTGCGAAAGATGACGAGTGGAACAGAAAAATCCTAGAGATCCTTGGCGAGGGGAATCTTGAAGACGTGAGCGAAGTGGCGAGGGAATATTCAAAACAGGCCAATGCCGACATGGGCTTTCGCGGAATCTGGTGGCTCAATGGTCTTGTCGGTAAGACGAATGACTTTACGGGCCACGTGTTTGGCTACGAGCCGATCTACGGAACCGGAAATGGTGTTGTGGGTCTTTACCCAAAACGCGCGATCAAGTCCGTGCCGGGTTGGGTGAACGACGAAGCCGACTTGGTCGAGCGCTTCGCAAAAGCACCACCTCGCGCGACCGCGCCGATGCCTTCTTCGGCGAATGCACACGCATCGGCGCCGTCGAAATCTGCGGCCTCAGCGACGTCGAGCAGCGCGCTCGACAAGATCGTCACCTTTGAGGCGCCCAAATCCTCGGCGAAAGCGTCCGAGAAAAATGTGAGTTCGAAAAAAGCGCCGCCGCCGGTCGGCCCTTATCCTCACGCCAAGCGCGTGGGTGATTTTCTTTTCTTAAGCGGTGTGGGACCAAGAAAGCCGGGGACAAAAGAAATTCCCGGCGTGCAATTGGACGCTGAAGGCAACGTCGTCAGTCACGATGTTGAAATTCAAACGCGCGCCGTGCTTGAGAACATCGAAGCCATTTTGGAAGAAGCTAAGTCGTCATTGAAAGATGTGGTCGATGTGCAGGTGTTTCTCACCGACATGGACCGCGACTTTAAAACATTCAACCGCGTCTATGGTGATTACTTCGGATATGTAGGCGGGCCAAGCCCGACACGCACAACCGTGGAAGTCACAGCACTTCCAACACCGATCTGTGTTGAACTCAAAGTGACGGCTTTTTTAGGTTCAAAGTAGTGGACCACTTGGCGATCGACGCGAACCTACGGCGCGAGCGAGAGTCGGATTTACTGACCTCGCACTACGGCGTCTTTCAGTTCGAGGACCGCGAAAAAATCATGACCGAAGCTTTCGCGCGCGAAGCGAAAGGTGAGGCGTGGGTCAGTATCGTGCGCGACTTTCACACGAGCACCCCGAAGTATTGGGGCTACAAAGTCGTCCCAACTGGCGACAAGTCCTCGAAAAAACCTCTCACCGAAGAACAGATCCGACGCCGCGACGTGTGGATCTTTTTTTGGACGGCTCTTCAGAGTCTCGTTTTTATCAAAGGTTTTATCATGTACTTCGGCCTCAACTATTCTATTGCCAGTGAAGAGACGTACGGGGGGCAAGACACCGATTTTTACGGCTGGGGTCTGGCGATCAGCCTTGCTGTGTCGGCGAGTGGTCTTATTCTTTTTGCGATCAGAAAATCTCGCGGGCGCGAGTGGACTTAGGCGTTTTTTAAGCGCCGTGGTTTGATCACTTGAAAGTACATCATCAGTGAAAAAAGAAGTCCCGATGTTACGACCGGCATTGCAAATCCAGCGTAGCCAAAATCCTTAAATGCAAATCCACCGGCCACCGAACCAAAACCGAAAAAGAGAATGATTCCGATCCGCATCAGATTCGCTCGGGAAACTTCATTGGATGTGTCGTCAAGCTTCGCGCGATTCATATATCGTACAAGCCCAATGCCAAGATCGGTCGTAATGCCGGTCAAATGTGTTGTTCGAAGAACCGATTTTGAAACCGAAGTGATCGTTCCGTTTTGAATTCCGCAAATCAGACACAAAAGAATGAGAAGCAGGTAATCGCGTCTCATCGCCAGAGGCTCGCCGAATTTTCCGAAGAGCCCAAAAAGGCCTCCGAAAAAAACAATCAGCGTTAAAGCGAAGATCACGCCGAACGTGAAATAGTAGCGAGGTTTTTTATGAAGCTTCA
>LNDT01000013.1 GCA_001464715.1 Bdellovibrionales bacterium Ga0074137
CAGGCCGCCGCTCGCACCGGAAACCTGGGGGATCGACATGCAACTTGTCAGCTGAGAATTAACATTGTAGGTGGTAGCAAAATTCCCGGCCGGTCATTCACAACGTCAAGCCCCACACCTCGTCCAGAAATTTCGGATACTTGATCTTTTGTCGAGAATCCTGCGCGAAATAAAAGCTGCATCGATTCTTCATCCGTCAATCGTGCGTCTTCGCGTATGAGACCTTTTTCGATCGCCTTTTGACGAAGCCTTGCCGGATCGACACCCTTCCCGTCATCTTTAACCTCGATCACGAGGCTATTTCCCTTGTGAAAGGCCTTGATAAAAATAATTCCAAGTTTTGATTTTCCAGCTTTAATCCGGTCGTCCGTCGTTTCAAGACCGTGGTCGATCGCATTTCTCACGATGTGGACCAGCGGATCACTCAAATTCTCAAGAACTGTCTTATCCACTTCGGTGTGATCACCTTCGATGGTCAGATCGACTTCTTTTCCAAGAGCTCGGCCCGTGTCGCGGATAATCCGTTGAAGTTTCGCAAAAGTTTGTTTCAGAGGAATCATGCGAAGGCTTAGCGAGATGTCTTGGATTTCTTTTGATAGTTTTCCGAGTTGTGAAATCGTGCGCGTTACCAAAATCGATTCTGATTCGGAAGCGTGCTGATCAAGAACGGTCTGTAGAATGACAAGCTCACCAATGTAATCGCTCAGGCGTTCAAGACGCTTAAGACTTACACGGATAGATTCATCAGGCCCTGCGGCCGCATTTTTATCGCCAGATTTATCACCTGACTTGTCGCCTGATTTTTCTTTGGCCTCCGGCGAAGGATTTGCGAGGGCTGCTGTGTTGATAAGAGTAAGTGGTACGACGGGCTGAGCAGTTGAACCACTGCCGGTGTCGCTGATCGTTGGGCCCCACGCATCAGCGCTTGGCACGGCCTCAATTTGGGATTCATCCGGTGACGCAGTCTGATTTTCTGCCCCTGCATCGGAGCCTTGTGGCGTCGCCATGTAGGTCTGAAGTTTTTTGATTAACGCCGAATTGTCGAAAGTGGCTTTGAGGTCTGCTCCCAACGCCTGAATCATGTGTTTTACGGCATCGTTGCACTCAAGCATAATATCGATGCACGGCTGATCCGCCTTGCGCCGCCCGTCTTTTAGTTCAAGGAGGAGATTTTCGAACTCGTGCGTGAACTCTGCGACGTCGGCAAAGCCAACGGCCCGCGATGTGCCCTTGATATTGTGGGCAATTCGAAAGAGCTTCTCAAGCGTCGGCATCGAATCGCGATTGGCTTCAAGTTCAAGAAAGCACTGCTCGGCATCTTCAAGAAGCTGAGTTCCCTCTTCGAGAAAACTCACCTTCATTTCACTATCGATATCATCCATAATCTCTTGTCCTTCAGAAAAGAAAACACCAAACGATTTTTAAAATTTTAACCTATGCCGATTTCGAAGTGATGCGGTCGACCACCGTTTTGTCTTCAGCCCCCAGCGAGCGAAGAACATCGAGAATCAGTACGACTCGGTCCTCTTTCGCGTACACGGCCGTAACGAAATCAATGTTTTTACCCGACATCATATCCGGACGCGGCTGAAGCTCTTCTTGACCAAGGCTCACGACAGAATTGATCGCGTCGACAGCAAGGCCAATTTGGTGATTGGAGAACTCGACGATAATAACGGCCGTTTCACCTGATTCGTTCGGCTTGATATTCAGTTTCTTTCGAAGATCGAGAACTGAAATAATTTGCCCGCGTAAATTCATAATTCCCATAAAGTAAGCTGGCGCATTGGGAACTTTGGTGACATCCGGAAGTCCCGTCACCGTCTTCACTTGCAGCAGTGGAATTGCAAACTCCTCGTCGCCAAGAGAAAAACAAAGATAGCGTACACGCTCCGAAGCGGTCGTCTTTTGCTCGGCTGAATTCATAGAATCACAACTCCTGTAGATGGCTTAAATAGGCTACAGGCTATCTAACGGTCTTTTAACGGTGTCTCTTGAGGGATTCCGCGGGCCCTGGACAACAAGTTCGCCGCCACCTTCACGTAGTACTAATGAATTAATAAGAGAACGTTAGAGCCGTTCGAAATCGCGACACGCCAAGATCCGCGCGGCGAAATATTCTCATTCCGAAGCACTTGTTCACGACTCCGGTACTTACGTCGGGCCAGTGATGGCCCACTAGATAAGCCGGATAGTTTGGCCGAGCTTCACGGCTTTGCCTTTGAGGCCGCTCAGTGCCGGGCCTGAAAATGCGAAGCGCTGGGCGAGAGTGGCATCAAGAAGCATCACGACCGAACTTCCCATTGAGAACACACCGACCTCGTCCCCTTTTTTAAGATGAAGCGTCGCGTGTTTTGCCGTACTCACCGGCTCGCGCGAAGAATGAAAAGTATCGCCGCCATAAACATACTCTGTTTTCTTACGGCCCTCGGGGCGCACGTCGGTTTTCACACGCTCATCAAAAGCGATCGAGATCGATCCAACATTCGTTGCGGCGACCATCACCAAGGCCAGTGATTCGCCTTCATTCGTACGAAACACGACCGCGACCCGCTCGTTGATCGCGTAAAGCTGATCGACGTTTCGAACACTCCACGAATTCACGGGCCAGAAAGCTCCGGGAATGTGCCCTACCCACTCGACCGTCAGATCCATCGGCGCGTGAACGCGGTGGTAGTCTGTCGGACAAAGGTAATATGTTACAAACGATCCGCCCGTGAACCTTGACGCCATTTCGTCGCTCTGAAGAAGTGCCGGTACAGGATACGTGATGTCTTTGACCTGGGGAATTTTGCTATTCTCGATGGCTCCTGCGGCCGCCACTTTTGAATCGCACGGATGAACGAGACCAGAACCCATCGGGCGCACATCTTCTTTAAGCCGCCGTGTGAAAAGATCGCCAATCGACTGATAGTCCTCTAAAGGCTTTTCGGCCTCCGAAAGATCGATATTATAGGCCTTTGCAAAAGCTCTCATGGCCGGGACCCTTAAAGCCTCAGGCAATTTTGCGTGAACCAGGCGCCCGACCCAGAAACTAAGGTCGTCTTTGGGTAAAAGCGGCATTAGGGCGCTCATAAGAAGGTCAGTTGGGGATTTATTTTCCATGCCCTTAAAGCCTACGACCGCTCGGGTACCGCTTTCAAGAAGCTTGTGTTAGTTTCCCGTTACGCATGAGCCAAACCCTCACCGATCTAGAAATCGGTCTCGACGAAGACCTCAAAGAAGTGCTCGCGCGCCGTGTACCAAAATACACGAGCCACCGAATTTTGCGCCAAAGCGTGGACGCAAGACGGTCGAAGTTTTTACGGATGGTGAAGTGCCGACCACGCCCAATCATGACCCCGTTCGAATTCAATGGCCAAAATCCCGAGCAAAACCCCTGGTCATCGGCACAGGACCCGCGGGACTTTTTGCGGCCGTGCGCTTGGTTGAGCGTGGAATCCCTTGCGTGATTTTAGAACGAGGATCCATCGGTGAAAAACGAATTGGCGCGATCAATCGGTTTTGGCGCTATGGTGACTTAGATCCCAATAACAATGTCTGCATTGGCGAAGGTGGCGCGGGCCTTTATTCCGACGGGAAACTGATCACTCGTATTAAATCGCCGCACATTCCTTACGTGATGGATCGCCTCATTCGGTTCGGAGCCCCGGAAGAAATTCGGTGGCTTTCAAACCCGCACGTGGGGTCGGATAAAATTCGCCGCGTGATTCCTAAACTTCGAGAGTTTTTACTTCAAAGCGGTTGTGAAATTCATTTCGACACACCGATGTCGGAACTCATCACGGAATCTGAAACCGTCGCGAATCCAATGGTTGACAAGAAAACTGGCGCACGACGAACGACGCGTGTCGTGGGCGTTCGAACGGCTTCGGGTCGCGAATTTCGTTCGGATCACGTGATTCTGGCCACGGGACATTCGGCCGAAGACATTTTGTACCGCCTCCATGATCAGGGCGTTTTTATGGAAGGCAAAAGTTTTGCGCTGGGCCTTCGCATCGAGCACCCACAAGAAGCGATCAATAAAATCCAGTACCGTTCAGCGTGGGATCATCCGGCTTTGGGAAGCGCGAATTACCGCTTGGCCGATCATGATGATAAAACGGGAATCGGCGTTTATTCATTTTGCATGTGCCCCGGGGGCTACGTGCTTTCCAGCGGTACTGAAGCCGACGGCGTCGTTGCCAATGGAATGTCGAACTACAATCGAAATTCTCCCTATGCCAATTCGGCGATTGTGATCTCAATTGATCACGCGAAAAAATTTGGCTCCGGTTCAACCAAAGAATCTTTGTTTGGTGGTTTGGCGTTTCGACGAAAACTTGAGACCGATGCGTTTTCAAGAGTTCAAAGCGAGGCTTCGGCCGGTCGTGCTTCAAAAAAAGCCATCCCCGCCCAGCGCGTGATCGATTTTCTTGAAGGACGTCTTGGCCCCACACTACCGACCAGTTCGCCGAGCGGTGTTGCGGCCGTTCGCCTCGATGAAATTCTGCCTAAAGACCTGACGCAGCGAATGCGTGTTTCGCTGGAAGCGTTTAATTCGAAGATGAAGGGTTTCATCTCTGAACAAGCGCAGTTTCACGGAGTCGAATCACGTACGTCATGCCCGGTGAGACTGACAAGAGCGACTGAAGACCTTGAGTCGGTCTCTCACGCAGGGCTTTACCCTGCGGGCGAGGGTGCAGGTTATGCCGGAGGAATCACATCGGCCGCGTGCGACGGCGTTAAGATCGCTGACCGAATCGCCGAACTTTATCAGACGCGAGGGTAACAACCCGGTCCACCACCCGCGGATCAACGAAGAGTAAGTAAGCCGCCATCATCGTGAAACTAAAGATGTAAAGGCCCATGACAAGCGCGATACCGACATGAAGTCCCCACCCCGCGAGCAGGGCCCACTTCCGAGTGGCCCTGGGCCAAAAGAGGATCGGCGCATAAACTTCGAACAAAACTGTCCCCCACGTTGCAAGTCCGATCACGAGTGGCACATTACGTAAAAAACTAAAATCGGCGATCATCAGCTGCTCGTTGCCAAGCACCTTCCAGACGGCCGTCTGATCCCACCAGTCCCCGCCTTTGAGTTTTTCAAAACCGGTGTACATGTAAATCACACACAGCTGAATTTGAACCAGACGAATCCCGACGCTCGAAAGAATCCGAGACCACTCGGGTTCGAAAACAAAATTTATTTTCCGACGCTGATAGAGCCAGCGACGAACTGAAAATCGTTCCGCCGAATCGATGAAACAAAGTCCGAAAATCCAAAACGACGTCACACGGTCTGCGCCATACACAATCGAAAAGTTACGCTGCACCAGCGCGAGATGGCAGATCATGACGATCAAAGCAGTGATTCTTGTTCCCATACGACCAAAGGGCCCAAGAATTAAAAGTACCAGTGCCACGATCATGACAATCTGAAATCCATAGGCACCGTTCAGAGAATCTGGAAACCAAGAAACCCACGGGCGATAAAAATCAGGAATGATCGAGAGCGCTTCGTCGGGGGGAATATTTCCGGCCGAGCCAAAATAGAAATCCGAGTGTTCAACCCGAAGAAGAACATTGATCAAAAGAGTCACACCAAAAAAAATACGAAAAACACCCGCCGAAGCCGGCGCTGAGAAAGAAAAGAAGAACCGATCGACGGCAATCTGGATGGGCCGCAAATGACGGATCATTGGACTCTTTCGGGACAGTTAATGGTTGTAAGGTCCATCGTGCGGGTTTCTGACATCTCGGCAAACGAGTCAGCACCGAACTCACCACGATGTCGTTCCAAATTTTCAAGCTCACCAACGACTCGGCGAAGCGTGATCGACTCGGCGGCCTTATCCTTAGCGCACAGCCAGGGCACCAAAAACTGCTCAGTTCGCTGCGGACTAATTGCAAGATACTGAAGTGAGGCGAGCTTGCGAATGTAGAAGTCGTTGATCATTCGGCCGTTTCGTTTCTCAGGGATTCGCTGCGGTTCGCTCTCAACAGGCAAAGCGTCGTCGTCGGCACTCAAATTCGGATAGTTGTACGTGTATTCGAGATAAAATACGGCACTTGGGCCTGGCGAGAAAAACTGCCACGTCGTATTGAGCCCGGCGTGATTCGCGTAGGCAATGAAATGGTGACCGAGCTCACGAATGATCAGTCCACTCCCCATCGGAAGAATCAAGATCGCAAGCAGATGATAGACGATGAAAATCGACAATCCCGTTTTAAGAATTCGAATCGATACCGTGTTCGAATTAAACTTCACGTTCCATAGCACCGTCGTCATCGTCGAAGTCCGCATTGACCGCAAGCTCGTCGGTCATATCCTCTTCGTCGTCCTCATTAGCACGAGTCGATGTCTCACCCTCGGCGGTGAGGGCCGCCAACTCGTTGGCTACGGTGGGCGTCTCGGACGCCTCACCCTCTTCTTCGACAATCAACGGACCTGACGCCTCACCCGCTTCTCGGGCCTGAGCCATTTGCTCTTCTTTCGCCTCAAAGCGCGAGAGCCAACGGCGGTCTTTGTCTTCGACCGCATCGCCAAATGTGAGACGATCGCGAATATCTTGCGCCCGGATCTGATCACGCTCAACACGTTGACGGATTTTCTCTTGTTCGAAAAATTCGGACGTCGTGTCGATGACTTTTAAGCTTTCAGAAATATCTTGTAGCTCTTCTTCGCCTTCCGAGTACGTCGATCCGATGTGGTTGGCCATTGCATCCGTCACATCCGAAAGAGTTTCTTTTTCTTCCTCGTCGCCAATGCCTTCTGGCAAAAGCTGATCGATTTCAGCCAACGTAGGAAGCTCTTTAAGATTTCTCAGACCAAAAGTTTCCAAGAACTTCCGTGTCGTCACGTAGGTCATTGGACGCCCCGGCAGATCCGACTTTTCGCCAAACCCAACCATGCCGCGTTCCATCAGCGCTCGCATCAGGTGACCTGATTCGACACCACGGATCTGATCGACTTCTGTTTTCGTAATCGGCTGCTTGTAGGCTGCAATCGCCAAAACCTCCAACGCCGGGCCGGAGAGGCGAAATGGTCGCACTTTCGCAAGACGCTTTAAGTACTCGGTATTGTCGACTTTCGTACGAAGCTGGTAGCCACCGTGGATTTCTTCCAGCGAAACGCCGCGGTCGGCGGCCGCGTAACTGGACGCGAGACCATCGAGGGCGCGCTGAATGTCGCGCGTTCGAATGTTCGAACCTTTAAACAATGCTTTGAGTGTCGCAATCGAAACCGGTTTATCGGTCGCAAACAACAGCGATTCAACCACCGAGATCAAGCGGTCGTTGTCGATAAATTCGAGAGGCTCATCGATAATTTCGTCCTCAGACGACTCATCGACTGAGGCCTCGTCGAGTCCCAGCATGGGAAGCTGTTCGGCTTCGCCAACGATCATCGGGTTTTCGACATTCTCATTTTTCAAACTTTTAAGAATCAGTTCCATCGCGACCGAATCGTCGACGTCGCTGGAAGCGCCATCGATGAAATCGAGATTTGGTTCTTGAAACGAAACTTCAATATCGAGATCCGCTGTCTCAGACGTGTCGGCCTCGCGTGCACGAGCCTCCTCTGTCAGAGATGCAAGTTGCTGCGCAAGAGACTTCGCTTCCACAGAGGATTCTTGCGTAGACTCTTCTCTAAATTCTGGCGCCGCTTCGTCCGCTGATTCCAGTTCAAATTCTTTTTCAATTTCAGGCATCTAAGTCTCCCGAGCTCTCAAGACCCAATTCTTTTTCAGCAAGTAATATTTCTTCGTCGGTAGCTACTCCGGGTGCGACTCCGGCCGCGGCGTCGAGTGCGACACCGTCGCCGTCCGCCGTAGCCGTCACATCTTCGTCACTCATCGCTTCAACCATGGCTTCCGGTCCTGAAAGCGCTGCCGCAGACAGCTGATCCATGAAACCAACTTGCGGTGAATCTGATTCTTCGGCTTCGTTCGACGCCGTTCGAATAATCGAATTCGCAATCAGATCCGCATCGGCCGAATCAAATTCCTGCACACGCTCAAGAATATTTCTCTCGATCGGTTTTTTTAGTTCGATGTGAATATCGCCGTAGGTTTCGTTTTGAAAGACCGAAACAAAGCCAAGTCGCCCCATCTCGAGCATCGATAAAAATGTAATCAAAAGCTGAGTGCGGTACGTCTGATCACCGATATTCAAAAGATCGCGAAGTAGAACTTTAGAACCAATTGCCAGGCGGTGGCTGATTTCAAGAACACGGCCCGCGATGGATTGTGTTTTTGGCCGGACGCGGTGAATAAGGCGCTCGGCTTTTTTCATCGCCCGTCGGTATGAAGCGATCAGTCCAAAAAGGCCTTCGTCTTCAATGATGATCTCACCGGGCTCGTCGCCGCGAAGATCTTCTCTGAGTCCGCGAGGCCAAACGTCGCGCTTTAAAAGCGGACGCTCATAGAGTTTTTTCGCGGCGTCTTGATAAAGCTGATAGTCGAGAAGTTTTTGAACCAGCTCGCGGCGAGGATCTTCGGTTTCGACGACTTCACCCTCGTCGTTGTACTGAGGAAGAAGCATCTTCGCTTTGATCTGAATCAGCGTCGCTGCCATAGCGACGAATTCGCCGGCGACGTCGAGATCGAGCTCCTTCATCATGCGAATGTGTTCGAGATACTGGCGTGTGATGCCATTGATATTGATATTGAAGATATCCATCTCTTCTTTGCGAATGAGATAGAGAAGCAGAGCCAATGGCCCTTCAAAATGTGGTAATTGAATGAGGTAACGCCCTGCAAGCGACATCGATTTCCCCTCTCGCCTCTAGAGGGGAATCAAAGCAAGGCCCTAAGTCGAGTTCAAGACTTCTTTTGCGGTGCCGTAAAGTTCTGCAAATGGGCTCCCTCTGCGCCTAAGAGAGCATTGCTACGTGGCGTTACGAGAGCGCAGTATCAAAGCCACCATTAGCGGCACCATAAAGAGCAGTAACAGCGAAAGCGTTGAAGCTGGCGCACCACCGGAACTCGAGCCGACGCCTGAGCCAGAGTCGCCTCCCTTAAAAGCCGAGCGAGCCGCAACAGTTCCGCACCCGCCAAAGCCAGGTTTGGGTGTCAGTTCAGTGATTGAGCTTGCGCCCTCAGTACCGCTACCTGCACCGCTACCTGCACCGCTACCTGCACCGTCTGTAGGAAGGGGTAAAGGTGTAGAAGTCGAAGACGTGATGTTCGCATCGATGCAATGAACGTAGAACTCGTTGGGCTGCTCGTCCATTTCCTGAAGAACGCGGAACGTGCAGGTCGCGCAGTTGATGTCAGGAACAGTGATCGTGACCGGAGTCGTTGCGCGGTTGTTTAAATCCTCAACCACACCCAATTGATTGGCCGGGTCCCAAAACCCTGCATCGCTACCTCGGGAAAACTGAACGTAGAATCGGCCCGGATGATTGATCGTCTCTTGCACTTGAAAAGTGAATGACTGCCCGCCCGTGAGTTGAAGCGGCGTCGCCATTCGCGTTCTGAAATTTTGGCACGGCCCCGGGCTGTCGGGATTGAGACTCGGGTTGGCTTTGTTGTTTTGAATAAACTTAGTGCCGTCGGCAGCGCCCATTCTTCCTGCGGGCGTCACGCGAACGTGCGCGTGGGCGCTCTAAAGTCCGACGAACAAAAAAATCGCTGTCTGCGAAATCAGTATCAAGGCGGAATCAAAACCGCCGCGGCTCAATGGGCACCACACAAGGCGCGAGTCGCAGTCACGGCTTCTCGGAACGTCGAACGAAGAGCGAACGCTGAGGTCGTGGGAAGATTCGGATCGCCCATCCAGCACGTGTACTCTTCGCGGTTGTACTCACCACCGGGCTTTGCCGATTCGGGCCCACATGCCTCGCACGCCGCCAGCGAGTGACGTGTGTTGTACGAGTTGGTGACAACCGTGAGGCACGTGGCCGCGTTCGTGTCGTCGAGGCAAAGCGTCTCTGTTCCGTTTGAGTTGTCGACAGCGGGCGAATAGATTTTTCGAAAGCACTGAAGTTTTACGAAGGCACAGTCTTCGGCCGGTCGAAGCGAGGGATCGACCGACTTTGAGGTGATCGCCCGAGGGTCTGACGGATCGACCGAGAACGCCAAGTCCGCATCGCCAATCGCCGCGCTGTCCCCTGAACCGGAGCTTGCGTTCGAATTTGAATTCGGGTCACCAAGAGCGCGCACGATGTGATCTTGATCGCCCTCACTTACCGCGGGCGGAGAAATCGAACCGCTGGGCGCGCAGTTTTGATAGAGACCCAAGAGCAGCGCCAAACACAAAGCGATGCTAAAAACTCCGACGACGGGCCTTGCAGGCTTATTCAGTTTCGGTCTCATCATGCTACTTTCGCCAATTCAATTTTTTGAACGGCATCCCCACTTGCCTAGTGTAGCTGGGCCCGACCAGGTCGCAATGGAAATACGTATGATTTTCTATAGAGAAATTGGAACTTTGGATGACGGCTAAGACCGACGATTGCCGCCGTCGGCATTCGTCGCTGACCATCTCAAGTTGAGACAACTCACTGCGGGTCAAAACCGACGGGACTTCGAACACAGCCGATGCCATGACCCGGACGATGAAACCGCCGACTCCGCCGGCGGAGGAGACGTCGACGAATTTCTATCGCCATTATCTTCGGCCATAGCGGCTGGCTAGTTTTTCTGGTTAGTTTTTCTGGTTAGTTTTTCTGGCCAGTCTAATAAGAAAAAAATACGACACGTTACAGTAGTATTTGACTGTAGTTAATCGCAATTTCGCGCGTCTCGATTTGCAATCGAAACTTCTATCTTGGCATCGCATGTCGGCTCACACGATTCCCACCGTTGAACGCGATTAAGCTCGGCCATTCCGCACTCTTCCCAGCTAACGATCTTGCCTCAGCAAGCCCGACAGGCATGAACTTTTCGAATTTCAAACCGATGTTATCGTGAGTTCGATGAAGTAAAGAAAAACAACACCAGGAAAGCGAACCCAGGATGGAAGCCTTATCACGATTCACCAACCAGGAACTCAATCACAAAATCCAATTCTTCGTGCGCGAAGAGCGGCAAGCCACCGTTGAAGTTTTAAGGCTCCTTCGTGAAATTGAAAGACGCCTCGCCTATGCCGAACTTGGCTACCCCAGCCTTTTTTCTTACTGCACGGTTGAGCTTGGATATTCAGAAGCGGCGGCGTGCCGTCGTATTGAAGCCATGCGCGCGATGAAGGAATCTGTCGAGATTGAAAAGAAGATCGAATCTGGCGAACTAAGTCTGTCGGCGGTTTCACAAGCGCGAGTTGCGATTCGAGCGCACGAGCAGGAAACAAACGTGAAAGTATCCACCGAGCAACGGAAGTCAGTGATGCTTATGCTTTCAGGGCTTTCGAAACGAGCGGCCGAAAAAGTTCTTGTTCGTGAACTGCCGGTGACACTCAGTGCTCGTCCGATCCCAGAAAGACAGCTTGCGACCGGCGGCACACGCTTGACCTTGGATCTCACGGAAGAAGAGATGTCGGTGATTGAAGATCTCCGTCGACTGCAAAGTAAAACTCAAAACACGAAAGATCTCCTAATGAGTTTGGCGCGAAGGGAACTCGCAAAGAAAAAGCGTGAGCTTGGTGAAGCACCGTTGATTCGCCAGCCAAAGTCGACGGCCAAAGTGATTACTCCGCCGGCGGAGTCGAAATCACCATCGACCAAAAGCGCACGAGCCTTTCCAGCACCAGTCAAAAGACGCGCTTGGATGAAAGCAAAGGGCCAGTGTGAGTTTGTATCGGCCTTAGGAAATCGCTGCGAAGCTCGGCATCATTTGGAATTTGATCATCGAAGGCCCGTGGCCCACGGCGGAGAAAGTGGCTTACAAAACATTCGAGTGCTTTGCCATGAACACAATATTCTTAAAGCGATTCAAAAGCTGGGCGCACCGGTGATGGGTCGCTACCTACCTGGACGTGAAACCTAGAGGATCGTGGAACTTGGAATTCACCGCCGAATGGCGTTTTGAACTTTAACGTTCGAGATCCCCGGTCGGGTCAAGCGGCTTCGAAGGGGCGGCGTTACCAATCGTGATTCGGCTTAAAGCCTGTCCAACTTCGAACTTGGTCGATCTGGATTTTGGCTTCTTTTCTGGCGCGCGCGCAGCCGTCGGCAATGATCATGTCAAGCTTATCGCCATCCACCAAAAGTTTCCGTTTGGCTTCGCGCGGACCCATCATTTCTGAATTAATATTGTCGCCCAATTTCTTTTTGCAGTCGCCGCAGCCGATGCCGGCCGATCGACAGCCCGCTTCAACCCAAGTAAGGTCTTCCGCGTTTGAATAGAGCTTGTGAAAACTGTAAACGGGGCATTTTGTCGGCTCGCCAGGATCCGTACGTTTTACGCGCGCAGGGTCGGTCGGCATCGCACGCAAGGTCTTCGTGATCTCGTCCGGTTCCTGAGTCAGTGCAAATGCATTGCTGTAGGACTTCGACATTTTTCGACCATCCGAACCAACCAGCGTCGGCGTTTGGCTAAAGATCGGTTTTGGTTCTGGCAAATTGCCACCGTACAAAAAATTAAAGCGGCGAATGATTTCGCGCGAAAGCTCGAGGTGCGGAATTTGATCCTGTCCTATGGGAACGTGAGTTCCGCGATAGATCGCGATGTCAGCCGCTTGAAGAACTGGATACATGAACCTTCCAAGATTGTGCGTGTCGCTGGCCTTGGCGTCCTCTTCAGCATCTTTCCATGTGGGAACACGCTCGAGCCAAGACATCGGCGTCATCATAAGAAAAAACATGCAGAGTTCGACGTGCTCGGGAACTTCACTTTGCACGAAAATAATATTTTGATCTGGATCAAGCCCCCATGCGAGCCACTCGGCAACGATCTCTCGCACAAAATTCATCACGTCGTGCGGCTCTTTGTACCTCGACGTCATCGCGTGCCAGTTCATGGCACCATAGAAGCCCTTGTAATCTTTTTGAAGTTCAAGCCACTGCTTGAGCGCCCCGTGATAGTTTCCAATGTGAAGCTGCGCGGTCGTGCGCATACCGCTCATAATGAGCGACCCCGCTGGAGGCATTTCACTTTGGCGGATTTGCTTTTCTGAAGACGTTGGAGGCACCGTGCTCACGAGACCACCCCGAAGACTGAAAGTATCGAGCCAGCCCACATCGCAAAAGTGTTTGCGACAAGCCCCGCCGGGTAAGCCAAAAGCTTAGCAAAACCAGTGAGGAACAAAACCAGGAGAATCATCGAAAGAATTTGTTCGCGCTCTTCAAGCCAGCGGGCGGCATTGACCGGCAAAAATCTTGCGATAATTTTGCCACCATCCAAGGGATGAATCGGCACGAGGTTTAAAATAGCGAGCATGCAGTTGAGACCAACAAACTGCGCCGCGATCATACTGACGAGCTTCGCTTTGTCCGCTTCCATATTAGCGACGAAGGTTCCGTTTTGAACCATAACGAAAACAAATGCGCCGATAAAAGCCAAAATTAAATTTGAAACGGGACCGGCGAGCGCAATTAAAAAGGGTCCATTCTTTTTATCGCGAAGTTGGCTCGGATCAAAGGGAACCGGCTTCGCCCAACCGAAAATAAACTGCGACACATTTCCCGGAAGAAGAACTGCGGCGATCGGTAAAAGAATTGTTCCAATCGGATCGGCGTGAGCGACCGGATTCAAAGTTAAACGGCCCATGTGCTCGGCCGTTCGGTCGCCGCACATTTTTGCCATCCACGCATGAGCGGCCTCATGAACACAGATTGAAAAAAGAAACGGAATAAAAAAGACCGCGACCTTAAATACGATCGCGATCACATCTTGCTGACCATCCATGCCCCCTAAGCTAGAGAGGCACGGAAACCGAGTCAACCACCCGACTTGAGTTTCGGAGTGATTTTGAGATCCACGGGCTTTCCCGCACGCACAACCTGTATAGGAACCACCACGTCAGCCTTCAAAGCCTGCAGGCAGTAAACGTAGTCGTAAATGCTATCAATCTTAATACCACCAAGACCGATGATAACGTCGCCAGGCTTTAAACCCGCGGACTCCGCCGGCGAGTCTTTTGAAGTGCCCGAAATCCTGACGCCTTTGACTCCTTCTTGCGAATAGTCCGGCACTGTTCCCAAATAGAGTCGGAACGAACGACCTTCGTCGCCCATCGGCTGAGTCGATTCCACTTTAAGCCAGCTCAATTTCGATGTGGACTTCGAAAGATCGCGCTGAGCCACTTGGACGGCCTTTGCCGTTGCGATGAGGCCAGGAAAATTCAAAGTCTCATAGCGATCTCGTGGTGAATGATACTCGCCATGAGAGCCAGTGAAGAACGAAAGGATAGGAACTTCTTTAATATAAAATGCCATGGCATCTGTCGGCAGGTAGGGATCAGAAACTTGGCTGATCGGTACCGACCATTGAGGCGCCCAGGCCTCCATTTTTGAACGCCACTCTTTCGCCGATCCAACACCTTGGACCGAAAGTGAGTCGCGCAGACGTCCCACCATATCCATATTGATGTAGGCGAAGGGCTTTGCTGACTTCCAGTTATTTAAAAAATAAGTCGATCCAAGGACGCCCAATTCCTCGGCGGCCCAAACTGCGAAGATGACGTCGCGATCTGTTTTTTCCGTCGCATGCGCAAGCTCCATCAGTGCCGAAACGCCTGACGCATTGTCATCGGCTCCATAGTGAATCGCACCCTGCTCGCCGGCTTTCGCCAAAGAGGCTCCGCTTTCGCCAAGCCCCAAATGATCCCCATGGGCACCGATCACAAGTGGCGGAAGCCCTGATTTTGATCCCCTTCGAACAGCGGCAACGTTGAGTCCCGTTGCTTTTTCGAAGGAAAGATCAATTTTTCCGCCGACGGATGTTTCAAGGGCCTGATTCCACACGAGTCCCTTGTCGAGATCCGAAAGTGGTTTTTTTAAAAATTCAGTCCAAGACACTTTTGATCCGCTAAAAAGCGCCTGCGCGAGTTCTTCAGAAACTTGCAGAACTGGGATTCCAACTTCGCTCGCTCCTTCGAATTTCAACTTCGAAAGCGTCTGACCTTTTGGCGTGATGAGAATTAAACCAACGGCACCTTTTTGTTTGGCCACCAAGGCCTTGTGCTGTGGGCGCGAGAAAAGATGAAAGTGAAAACGCCGTTCCGGCGGGATTTCATTGGGTAGATCGCTCAAAGCAACGACCCACTTGTCCGACACTTCGAGGCCTTCATAAGAATCAAAGGCAGGAATTTTATCACTGGCCTGTGCGCTAAGCCCGTAGCCCGCAAACACCAGACCTTTTTCCATCACGTCGCCAGATTTGGAAATTGAAAGCGGCATCCAATCTTTTTCAACGGTGAGATCCCGCCCCACACCTTTTTCGCGGACGCGAAGCCGGTTGAGTGTGCCAAGCTTCACACCGGACGTAAATTCAAAGGCTTGAGAAAAGCTTTTTGCCCCGGTTTTTGGATCTTTAAAAACACCTTCAAGACCCATCGCCCGAAAACTCTTCGACAAAGCGTCGACGTACATTCGCTCTTCGGTCGTTCCCGGCTTTCGGCCTTTGAGTGTTTCGCTGGCCAAATAAGACACCCACGCGCGCGCATCACTTTCGCGAATCTCTTTGGAGAGCTCGGTGAGCATCGGAGCTTGACGTCCCAACTTCAACAGCGATCGAGCCCACCCATCGTCCCACTGACCGACATAAATCTGCGATTCACCTTTTTCATCACGTCGGGTCCACGACAGTTCATTCCCATTGGGAAGAAAAACTGGAAGTCCGTCGAAGCCATCCAAAAATGAAGCCCGAACAGGTTCACTGCGCCCTTCAGTATCGACAATGAAAAGTTCAAAGTTTGAGTAGCCAAGCTTATTCGAAGTGAAAATCAAATAGTCGCCACTCGGGTGAAAGTACGGCGCCCAACTCATGGCCTTAAATTTAGTAACTTGAGTTTCTTTGCGGGTCTTAAGATCCATGACCATGATTTCAGCCGTCTGACCGTTGGCCGCAAAACGGCGCCACGTGAGCTTTCGCCCATCGGCCGAGAAAAACGGACCACCGTCGTAGCCTCGAGCCGACGTGAGCCGCTCGACGTTCGAACCATCGGCATCCATCATATAAATGTCCATCATGTAGGACGCGTCTTGCTCGAAGATCTTTTTCTCTTCAGGCGAAAGTGTCTCAGTGAACCCGGAACGATTCGATGCAAACGCGATCTTTCGTCCATCCGGAGAGTAAGACCCTTCGGCGTCATAGCCGATTTCTTTCGTGAGCCGCTTCAGAGATTTCTTATCGACGGGCCGTCCGTTTTTCATGGCTGAGGCGATCGGCGCTTCAAAGATGTCAAAGGTCTCATCAAAGCTCCACGAGTACTTTCCTTTGACGGGACTTCGGCGCTCGGCCCATTCCTTCTCTGTTTTTTCTTTCAGCTGAGGGTCGAGGTGTGTGCTTGAGAAGAGGGCCTTTTCGCTGGAGGGATGAATCCACGCGCAGGTTGTTTTTCCCTCGCCCGGTGAAACACGAATCGACGCTCCACTGGCACGGTTAAGGAGGTAGATTTGGTAGAATGGATTTTCCGGCTCGCGCTCACTTTGGAAAATTAAAAGTTTTCCGTCTTTACTAAAATACCCCTCGCCCGCTCGTGGACCGACGAAGGTCAGCTGACGCCCGTCTTTGAGAATCTGATTTGGCACCACGTCACCTGATGTAGGTACCGCAGCACCATAAGACCCAGCGGCGGGAGCCGACGAAGTTCCGCTGGGCGCGGCTTCATGGGCGTCGGCAGAAAGGTTCGACATGGCGACAAAGAGTGGAAAAAAGGCCAACGATAGACCGCGGACGGTAAGCTTCATAACTCTGTTCATGGAGACAGTCGTAGCCGACCCGGAAGGTCCGATCAAAACAAAATGTGTGGCGAAAGAATCAAAAAAACACTTTCAGACCGACGTCGACCGATTCACTTTCACGCACCGTTTTTGTTAAGACTACCGGCGCAATTCGAGTGCGACTTTCTCGGACCCAAGCTCCGTAAATTCGCAAAAGACTGAAATCAAGAAACGCTCCCGCTTCGACCGCGGCGCCGTCAATTTCCGCTCCCAAATTAGACGTCCCTTTGAAAATCCACTGGTAAGTTCCTTCCAAGCCAAAGGCTTTGGTCACATAGAGAGTGAGGCGCGCTTTTGCCGCGGAGTTTTGAATGAACTCACCGCCGTAGTCGTCTCGAAAGAGGAGTCCATAAAAAAGCGTGAGGTTGGAATTCTGAAGCGAATCTCCCAGCGGTCGGAACGCGAACCATCCGTCCCATCCATAGCCATTTTGCGCAACATCCGTCTCCGAAGTTCCCGCCTGATCAAGGTAAGATCCTTCAAGCCCGACGAGAGTCGCATAGGCTCCTAAACTTCCCGTCGTCGAACGTGGACGGAGCGGCGACTCGACGCCATCGACCGTGATCGTTCGGACGCCGGTTTTTCCACCGACATAAAATTCGTAGAGATCATCTTCCTTGTTTCCCGCCAACCACTGATCCTGTAGCCGTGACTTGCGCTGCGTTTCAAACCAATCGGCCAAAGTCCAACGCGTGTTGTAGCGCTCGTCGGCTTTCTTGCTGATTCCTTGACCAAGATTAGCCAAAAATGAACTGCGACCGGAACTTTGCGCGTAAGTATCTTTGGCCGTGAGAGCGAGTCCGATAAAAACTAAAATAACTAAGATGGATTTGAACGCAGACCGGGTCACCGAGGCCCAACAATCTTGTGAATGCGTTCAGCGATTTCTTGAATGGACGAGCCCGGACCAAAAACAGCGGCCACCCCTTGTGACATTAAGGTCTTGGCATCATCTGGCGGAATAATCCCGCCGACAAAGAGCGGCTTCTCTAACTTTTCGTGTTTAAGTCTATCTTGAACGGCCTTCACCAAGGGTAGGTGCGCCCCAGAGAGAATCGAGAGCCCGATAATGTCGACGTCTTCTTGCAGAGCCGCAGCAACGACCATTTCAGGCGTCTGATGAAGACCCGTGTAAATGACTTCAAAGCCGGCATCGCGAAGACCTCTGGCTACGACTTTCGCGCCGCGGTCATGCCCGTCGAGACCTGGTTTGGCCACTAAAACTCGAACTGGAGAATCACTTTTCACAGAATCGCTCATTGACCGCAGAGTACTACGATATAAAAATGAATCGCAACACCTACGGAGGCTCTCCAATGTCTGATTCCTCTTCTGATTTTCGCCCAGCACTAACAACACTCAGCGATGATGAAAGTGCGTTTCGCGACGCTGTGCGTGCATTTGCAGAAGCAGAAATTAAACCTCTCGTTTCGAAAATGGACGAAGAAGCACAGCTTGATAAAGGCCTTGTTCCAAAACTTTTTGAAATGGGCTTGATGGGTGTTGAATCGCCAGAAAAATACGGCGGTGCCGGTGGCACTTTCACAATGGCTTGCATCGCCATTGAAGAGTTGGCGCGTGTCGATGCCTCAGTCTCGGTTCTCATGGATGTTCAAAACACGCTTTGCACAAACGCCTTCATCCGCTTCGGCACTGAGGCCATCAAACAAAAGTACCTTCCTAAACTTGCTCGCGAGTGGGTTGGCGCTTACTGCCTCTCGGAAAGCACATCAGGATCTGATGCCTTCGCTTTGAAACTTCGCGCCGAAGACAAGGGCGACAAATGGGTCCTTAACGGATCAAAACTTTGGATCACCAACGGGAAAGAAGCTTCTGTGTTTCTTGCCTTTGCCAATATGAATCCTTCTGCCGGCTACAAAGGCATTACGGCTTTCGTTGTTGAAAAAGGTTTTAAAGGTTTCACCGTCGGTAAAAAAGAAGACAAGCTTGGGATTCGCGCTTCATCAACGTGCGAACTTCTTTTCGAGAACTGCGAAGTTCCAAAAGACAATGTTCTTGGCGACGTCGGCAAGGGCTACAAAATCGCTATTGAAACATTGAACGAAGGTCGCATTGGCATCGGCGCACAAATGGTAGGTATCGCGCAAGGTGCCTACGATGCGACTTTGGCCTACGTAAAAACACGCGAGCAGTTTGGAAAACCGATTGCTGACTTTCAAGGTGTTCAGTTTCAATTGGCCGAGATGCGCGTGAGCCTTGAAGCTTCTCGACTTCTTGTCTACAACGCCGCTCGGCTGAAAGACGCAGGTCAGCCCTTTATCGAAGAAGCAGCGATGGCGAAACTTTACTCGTCTCGCGCCGCAGAAAAAATCTGCTCACTCGCCATCGATCTTTTTGGCGGCAACGGATTTACAAAAGAATATCCGGTCGAGAAATTTTGGCGCGATGCTAAGATTGGGCAGATTTACGAGGGCACTAGTAATATGCAGCTTCAGACTATTGCTAAAATGGAATTGGCACTTAGCTAGCGTGGTCGCGTCGCCTTCCCATTTTCCGCGATACAGGCATCGTGCCTTCGCCGTATCGGCTCGGGCTCCTGCCCTCGGCCCGCGACTTACGCGGGCTTCCCGATTCGGAGATCGCGGAAAATGGGAAGGCGTCGCGTTCTCGTCTTAAATCAAATTCCGGTTCTATTTTTTTAATTCTGGCGCTTTTTTGTTTTTGGGAGATTTTTGAATCTTCGTCAGCGCTAATTCTTATTGGCCAGGGCCGATAACACGGCTTCTGTGGTTTTTTGGAATTGGGGCCAGGTCCATTTTTGGTCGCTGGGTGGCGGCGGAGTTTTTGACTTGATTGGCTGCGCTTCGCTCGCCGATGGCTCGATGTTCAGTCTTGGGATGTGAATGAAGCCGCTTTGGATTTTTGTGAAGCGCAGTTCATTTTGTAATTGGAAGAAGAGATCGTTGCAGACGTAGGTGCCCGCCGAAAAAGAAAGCTTGGCGGGTACGCCTCGCTTTTTCAATTCGTCGAGGATTAAATCAAAGGGTAGCGTTGTTACTAAGGCCAGTGGTGCGCCTTGGATGACTGGGCCGGAGGGCGTGTTTCCTTGGTTGTCGCCACGGCTTGTTTGATCCCCGCCTCTTATGTTGATCGCGACGCGTTCGATATCGATGGTCGTCCGTCCGCCCGCGAGACCAAAACAGACGACGACGTCGGGTCTGAAATGATCCATCTCACTCTTTAAACGTTTGAAAGCTCCATCGAAAGTTACTGGCAAGATTACGCCGCGGACATCAAGCGCTGACCCGCCGGGAACGAGCGTATGAAAGTCGCAAGAGTTTACGTGCTGAGCGATCAGCGCGGAGGGATTTACTTTTTCATCGAGAAAAGGTTCAAAGCCTGAAACGAGAATCCGCATTCACCAGCATCCTTGCGCTTCAAGAAACGTCGCAAGCTCGGGATTCTCAAGCTTTCGGGCCCCTTGAGCGAGTGAAATTTGTCCTGGCTTTGGCTGACCAAGATCACAGGGTTTTTTGTTAGTGAACTTGACCTGTTTAATTTGCTCATCGAGGCCCGCTTCCATCATCACTTGAATTGGCTGCAAACCAAGTCCGTCCAGCTGAAATGGATTCGCGCCGGCGCGAAGTAAAATATCAACCGTCTTTTCAAGCTTTACACCGCGGCCGAGTCCTACAAGCGCATACATCAGAGAAGCCAACCCATCTCGATCGGGCTTGTTGGGATCAGCCCCTTTTTCAAGAAGCCATTGCACGGTTTCTGGATTCGAATGGCGACTCGCCATCATCAAGGCAGTAACACCCACCGATGACGTTTCATCGATTGGCTTTCCGCCCTGAAGCATTCCTTCGAGGACTGGAATGTCTGCGGTTCTTGCCGCCAAGAACCACGGATCAGATCCCGGACTGTCCTCGGATGGCTTTTGAGTCGAAGCACACGAGAGAGAAACTGTGACGACAAAAGCCGCGATCACGGCCCCCGCAAAAGTCCGCGAAGATTTTGTACTTGTGAATATCACTAGAGATTCCTTCTGTACTGTCCGCCCACTTCATAAAGCGCTTGAGTCATCTGAAAAAGAGAACAAACGCGCGCCGCTGTCATCAGCGCTCCGAAGATATTTTCCCCGGCCAACGCCGCATTTTTCAGAGCCGTCAGCGCAGAGTCGGACTCAGAGGCATGAGCCGACTGATATTTTCTTACGCGGTCGAGCTGCAAATTTTTTTCTTCGTAACTCGCGCGAGCCATTTCGATTTTTGGTGGCTCGTAGCCAGCCGCCAAAGTTTTTTGATTGATGAAAGTGTTGACGCCAATCACCGGCAGCTCGCCAGAATGTTTGAGATGCTCATAAAGCATCGACTCGTCCTGAATTTTTCCGCGCTGGTATTGAGTTTCCATCGCACCCAAAACTCCGCCACGCTCGTTGAGGCGCATAAATTCTGAAAGGACTGCTTCTTCAACAAGGTCCGTGAGCTCTTCGAAGAAGAAAGACCCTTGCATCGGGTTCTCGTTCTTCGCCATTCCGAATTCTTTATTGATGATAAGCTGGATCGCCATCGCGCGACGAACACTCTCTTCGGTCGGCGTTGTGATGGCCTCATCGTAAGCGTTTGTATGAAGGGAATTGCAATTGTCGTAAATCGCCAAAAGCGCTTGAAGCGAAGTTCGAATGTCGTTGAAGTCGATCTCTTGCGCGTGAAGAGACCTTCCGGAAGTTTGAATGTGGTACTTCAGTTTTTGCGAGCGATCTGCGCCCTGGTAAACGTCGCTCATTGCAATTGCCCAGATCCGGCGAGCCACACGACCAATCACAGAGTATTCAGGATCGAGTCCGTTAGAGAAGAAGAACGAAAGATTCGGGGCAAAATCATCAACCTTCATTCCACGCGAACGGTAATACTCGACAAAAGTAAATGCATTCGACAGCGTGAACGCCAGCTGCGAAATCGGATTCGCGCCGGCTTCAGCAATGTGGTAGCCCGAAATTGAAACAGAATAGAAATTTTTAATTTGCTGCTCGATGAAATACGACTGGATGTCGCCCATCATCTTCAATGCAAAATCGATCGAGAAGATGCACGTGTTCTGACCCTGATCTTCCTTTAAAATATCGGCCTGAACCGTGCCGCGCACATTTTGAAGCGTCCACGCTGAAACTTCGGCATGTTCCGTGGCCGAAAGTTTTCGACCGAGTTTCGTTTCTTTCAGGCCCACCTGCTGGTCGATCGCGGTGTTCATAAAAAACGCGAGAATCATTGGGGCAGGTCCATTGATCGTCATCGACACCGAAGTGTTCGGCGCACAAAGATCAAACCCCTCATAAAGCCGCTTCATATCGTCAAGAGTACAAATCGAAACACCCGACTCGCCGACTTTACCAAAAATATCGGGTCTCGTGTCAGGATCTTGTCCGTAGAGAGTCACTGAATCGAAAGCCGTCGAGAGACGATTGGCAGGCTGACCTTTGGCCAAATAATGAAACCGCGTGTTCGTTCGCTCCGGGGGGCCTTCCCCGGCAAACATGCGCGCAGGATCTTCACCGTCTCGCTTTAGCGGAAACACGCCGGCCGTAAATGGAAACTCGCCAGGCACATTTTCAAGTCTCAAAAACCGAACGCGGTCGCCCCAATCTTTTACTTTCGGGGTCGCGACACGGCGGATTTTTGTTCCTGAAAGACTTTGGCGTGTCATCGGCTGCTTGATTGATTTTCCGCGGACTTCGTAAACGTAGTCGTCGGCTTCATAGCGGCGGATGAAATCATCCCAGGAATCAAGCTTTCGAAGCATTTCTTCGCCGAGGCTTTCGCGCCAAACTTTTAAGTTCTTTTCATCGACTTTGACCACTTCACTTAAAGTTTGAGCGGCACCAAGCTTAGTTGCACTCATCGCCATCGATTCTGTGTCCGCTTTGTAGCGACGTACACTCGATGCGATTTCAGCCAAGTAGTTTTGTCTTTCGGGCGGAACGATGGTCGATCTCTTGACGCCTTTTACCCGAGACCGGTACTCGTCCGACAATTTCCAAAACAATTTCTTCTCAACATCGCCATTCTTCGCAGAAGCCTCACCAAGAGCTTCGCTCAAAGCAAAAAACAGCGAGTTACAGCCTTCATCGTTGAACTGCTGCGCCTGGGTAAGAAACACGGGAAGCCTTCGGTCCGCTTCGTCGCTGGGAGCTTCAAAGAGCTTTCTTGAACGACGAAACTGCTTGCGAACATCGCGAAGTGCATCCTGGGCGCCTCGGCGATCTGCTTTATTGATCGCGATGAGGTCCGCAAAATCAATCATATCGATTTTTTCAAGCTGCGACTGAGCACCGAATTCAGACGTCATCACATAGAGGGTCAAATCTGATAGTGTCGTGATTGCGTTCTGTGCCTGACCAATACCGCTCGTCTCGGCAATCAACAGATCAAAATCGTAAGCTTTCAAAAATTCGAGCATCTTGGGAAGGCTTGCTGCGATTTCACTTCCAGATCCACGACTGGCCACCGACCGCATGAAAGCACCGGGCCGAGACAATGAGTTCATGCGAATGCGGTCACCTAAGAGTGCACCACCCGTCTTTCTTTTTGATGGATCAACGCACACGACGCCGACTTTGAAGTCAGGGTACGCGTTGAGTAGTCGCTGCAAAAGCTCATCGACCAAAGAGGACTTTCCCGCCCCTCCGGTACCGGTGACACCCAGAACGAGCGGTGCCATTTTCGATTTGCGTTTGAATGTTTCAAGCCGTTTCAAGGTCTCCGAAGATATCTCGGGGTTTGAACTCGCCGACATTTCGATGGCCGTCAAAGCTTCACCGAGATCGCGACTTGGGATCATCGAATTCACTGACGACGCCCCGTTGGTCACGGGCTTTGAAGGTGATTTCGGTTTTTTCAATGGATCAAAATCACAGCCCTCGATGATTTGGTCGATCATACCTTCAAGACCAAGCTTTCGTCCGTCATCGGGATGAAAAATTTGAGCGATGCCGTAGGCCTCAAGCTCGCGTTTTTCATCGTAAACAATGACGCCGCCCCCACCTCCATAAATTCGCACGTGGGAACTTCCAGCTTGGTCGAGCAAATCTTTGGCGTACTTAAAGTACTCCATGTGTCCACCTTGGTAACTCGAAAGACAGATTCCTTGAGCACCTTCTTGAAGAGCTGCCGTGACGACATCAAGTACCGAGCGGTTGTGTCCGAGGTGAATGACTTCGGCGCCGGCGTCTTGCAACAGACGCCTCATTAAATTGATGCTGGCGTCGTGCCCATCAAACAGCGACGCGGCTGTGACAATACGAATGGCGTTTTTAGCTTTGTAGCGCGGCTTCGAAGTTTCCATAGGCCCGGAAAACTATCAGAAAACAATCAGTAAGGCGATAAAGCTGTCGCACACCCAGCGACTGCCGCGAGGCATTATCTAGCGCGCTAGCGGCCTTCGAATTTGGCGGGTCGGCCTTCGATAAAAGCTCGAACACCTTCGTTTTTATCTTCCGTCTTAAAGATTTCCCCAAACAGGGTCGCCTCTAGTTCAAGAGCCGCGGAAACCGACAGACCCCGCCCCTCGTGAACCGACTTTTTGATCGACTTCAAGGCCAGTGGCGCCTGCTGCACCATGAGTGCCGCTGTTTCGAGTGCGGCCTTTAGCGCTTCACCGTGGGGGACGACGCGAACGACAAGCCCCAAAGACATTGCCTGTTCGGCCGAAATCATCGCTCCTGTCATTGAAAGTTCCAGCGCCTTTGCTGTCCCCACCCGGCGCGGAAGTCTTACAGTTCCGCCAAATCCTGGAATGAGGCCGAGTTTACATTCAGGAAGACCAAACTTTGCTTTTTCACTGGCGATGATCATGTCACACGCCAGAGCCAGCTCAAGACCGCCGCCCAATGCAAATCCATTCACAGCTGCGATGACAGGTTTCGACATTTTCTCAAAACCAGAAAAAACCGCCTGGCCATCTTTTGCAAATTTCAAAGCGTCACCGGGCGACATTGCTTCGAAACCTTTGATATCGGCGCCAGCGACAAAAGCTTTTTCGCCTTTTCCGGTCAGCACTAAGACACGCGCCGTCGGATCTGCATCGACGATTTCGATCAATTGAGCCAGCGAATTGAGGCTGTCGGCGTTCAGCGCGTTCAGTGCTTCCGGACGACTGAGTGTCGCGACCACGATGGGGCCCGCATCGCCAGAGGCAGTACCAGAGGCACCGGATAGACCTTCGCGAGTGACTTCAATATTTTTAAGATCGATCTTTCCTAGATTCATACATCACCCTGCCGGCCGAAATAAATTTTAGTAAGTGTATACGCCGCGACCTGATTTTCTTCCAAGCCATCCCGCTTCGACGTATTTTACAAGAAGCGGACACGGTCGGTACTTCGAATCTCCAAGACCGTCGTGAAGCACGTTCATGATCGCAAGACATGTGTCGAGACCGATAAAGTCCGCAAGCGTGAGTGGCCCCATCGGTTGATTTGTTCCAAGCTTCATCGCTTCATCAATGCCTTTTGGCTCCGCGATACCCTCGTACAATGCATAAAAAGCCTCGTTGATCATGGGCATCAAAATGCGATTGACGATAAATCCCGGCATATCGCGACCTTCGATAAAAACCTTCCCCATTTTTTCCGCCAGAGCGGCCACTTGGGAAAAAGTTTCTTTCGACGTTTGAAGCCCACGGATTCCTTCAACCAATGTCATTAAAGGAACAGGATTCATAAAATGCATCCCTGCGACCTTTTCAGGACGCTTGGTCGCAGCAGCAATTTTAGTGATCGAAATTGAAGATGTGTTCGTGCAAAGCAAAGCTTCAGGTTTTGCGACTTTATCAAGTTCAGCGAAAATTTTAAGTTTTAGATCGACGTTCTCGGTCGCGGCTTCAACGATAATATCGCACGTGCTTAAGGCCGAAAGCTCGGTCGATGTTTTGATGCGGCCAAGAAGTTCAGTCTTGCCACTTTCCGTCATCTTCTCTTTTTTGATCAATCGATCGCAGCTTCCGGCAATTGTTTTCATCCCGCGCTCAAGCGCCGCTGCCGAAACATCAACCATCAAAACCGAAAGGCCACTTTGTGATGCGACTTGCGCAATTCCATTGCCCATTTGACCAGCGCCAACAACACCCAACATCGAAACCATAGAGTACCCCCTCGTTCGAAAAACCAAATCTAGTTAACAAAGGGATTTGATCGGCTCAAGACCTATTGAGGCACGTCAGGAGAAAAGCGTAAGACAAATTCAACGCGGTGGTTCTCGCTAGATGCTGATGTCGCCCCCGCCGTCGCGCCCAAGGGAGCCTCGCTCCACTCTTTAGTGAACATCAATATCGCTCGAAGTGAGCGTTTTAAAGCACCCGGCAAAATGTAGTACTGAAGACCGAGGCCCGCTTCATGGACAAGATCGCCAGAAATCTGGGTGTCGGGATCCAGAGCTTCGCCTCGAAAAAGAAATCCCCATTTCAAAAACGGTTCGTACTCAAGATCAAAGCGAAGCGCTCGAAGTCGGCGCGTTCTTGCGTCTTGCAGAATTTCTCCGCCAAAGGCTTCTAGCTCAAATCCAAAGCGACGATCGGTCGGGCTTCCTCGCCCTCCTTCGCCAATGACCCAATCCGAAACCATGTGAAGACCGCCAAAGCGCAGTCGCGAAGATTGATCGGGATCAAGTTCAGAAATTGTCGATGCTGTCGAGCCCGCGGGATGTGTTGAATCAGGTGTCGTGCGACCGACTTGGCCACTGGCCCCCCATCGCCACTGAACTCGGTCCGTGCGCAAGCGATACTCCCACCGCGCCGTCATCCAAATCTCGCGATCGCGATCTTCTCCACCTTCACCATTGTGAACATACCAGTCCGAATAAAATCCTCCGGCCGAGACCGTATAACTTAATCCGACATCGCGAAGTCCAATCAAACCTCGCCGAAGAATCAAAGGTCTTAGCCATGAACGCTCGGATTCATTTCCATCTTCAAGACCGAATGCGAGTGGAATCAGTCCAAAACGAAAACGCCCCCAGTTGCCACTGACGCCTGCGAAAGCATCGACCAAGGCGGGATCCGATGATCGTTCGACATTTGAAAGCGGAGCATAGCGCTCGGGACGAGAAACGAGTGATCTTGTTCCGATAGAAATCTGCGCTTCAATTCCGGTTTGAATTAAACCTGAAGGCGAATTCGTGGGCGATTCAGAAGTCCATCCCGTCCAGCGACCGCCAAAGCTTGCGCTCCCTTGAGAGAATCGCCCGTCTTTGGGATCTCTGTAGCTGGCACCTGTTTCGATCCATGGAGAGAGCCACTGAAATTCGCCCCAACGCTCGCGGCTCTCGCTGGCATTCGCGACGCCTGGCCGTGCGATAAAAACAACGACCGCAAGGACCGCAAAACTGCAGATCGCCATCTCGACCAAAGAATAGAAATCGCCGGAATCGGTCCTATCTCGACGCATCAAACTCATGTCTTTCACGTTACCGAGTGAAACTAGAGAGGTAAATGCAGAAATTGATTTCGAGACCATACATATCGGCTTCAACGGCAATGCTCTCACTGTTGGCGACAGCGGTGATTGTGACGTTTGGCCCGCCCACCGCGGCCGCCGATATTCCGGTATATCTAAAACACGACAGTCGTTTTCCCTCGGGCCTTCATCCGAAAACGTGGCTCGAAGCGCGCACAACTGAAACTCAGATTCAACGTTGGTTTCGCGTCGTCTCGGGTAAGACGTATGGGTGGCTCGCCGAAGACCATGTGCTTTCGCAGATCAAACTCACATCGATTGCTCGCACGATTCGCGAAGAGCCCGACCGTTCGGCACCACAGATGGATTCGTTGAGAACAACGCGCATCCCAAAAGACTCACAAGTTATCCTTCTTGAAATTCTGGGTTCGTGGTCAAGAATTCGTGTCTTAAGCGAAACGGCTCCCAACCATGACAGCTGGATTTTGAACGAAGCTCTTGTGCGCAACAAAGGAAACCAGATTCAACGCGGATTTACATTCCAAGAGACTCCGCTCAGACTTGCGCCAAACTTCAAAAAACCACCGCACGACCGCTTCCCCGCTTTTAAGGAGATCGCCATCCTGAACACAATTCAGGCCGATGGCGTCTCGTGGATCGAAGTTCAAGCCGAACAGAGTTCCGTGTGGCTCGAGAGAAAAAATATTTGGCTCTCGCAAGATCTCAGTGATGGCACAGTTCGACCACTTCAGTCAGGTCTCGAACTTCGTTCGTCTCCCCTTCCCCATGCGGATGTCTTAAAACGCCTCGACGGAACGGAAACACTTAAGATCGTCGATTCAAAATACCTGCGCTGGGGAAAAGTTAAAATACCAGAGCACGGTTCGCTTTGGTGGCCGATCTCTGAGGACAAAACAGAAGGTCCCGACGCAATTCCACCGCTAAAACTTTCGACCGAAGATCTGGTGGGACGAAACATCTACGATATGGCGCTAAGTCCCTCGGTCCCGGGACTTCGTTTTGCCAGCGCGCGCGGACTTTTCCGAAGCCGCGACGGGATTGAATGGTCAATCATTCCAAAGTTTGATTCCGACAACTACCCCATCAGCGTAGCTAAGAATGGTCTTCTCTTTGTAGGCCCCTACGTTTCTGCCGATAACGGCGAAAAATTTGAACAGTGGATTCGGTGGGACCGCCTGATTGAAACAATCAAACGCGGCACCGGATCGCCCCCAATGAAACTTCGTCTTTCTGCTCTAAAGTCCGTCGACGATGACGGAAACGCAATGGAGCTGGTGCTGGATGTCGGACGCTCAAAACCAGTTCGCATCGGAACAAGTGACCGTGGTTTGACCTGGAAGTTACTCTAAGCGGACTTTGGGATCTCTTCCGCCTTCACGGCCTTTGGTCACTTCGCGCTCTTACCTGAAGCTCTTCGTAGGCCATCACCATCGCCTGTCTTGTTCTCTCCAGAAGATCACCAACAGATGTGGCTTCCTTATCGAGCGGATAAATCGGATCCAAGACACGAACTCGAATAGTCCGGGTCAAATAGCCAAGATTCACAAGTAGTTTACCTTTCGGCAAAACCCGGTTGGCCCCTTCGACGACGACCGGCACAATTGGGACGCCTGCGTTCACCGCGAAAATAAAAGGACCTTTTTTAAAAGGCGCAAGAACAGGATTCGCTTGTCTTGAGCCTTCTGGAGCGAGGGCATAAACGATGCCTTGTTTAAATTTCTCGGACGCCATTTCATAAATGCGGAACACTTCGCGCCGGTTCTCGCGCGCAATCGGCAGGCAACCTGAGACACGAATAGCGGGACCAAAAAATGGAATTTTAAAGAGCTCGATCTTTGCGCCGTACCGCACCAGGCGCCTCGAAGAACCCGTGATGGCCGGAATGTCGAAATGACTTTGATGATTGAAGGCGAGAACAGCTCCCCCAGAGGTCGGGATTTTTTCAAAACCTTCTGCCAAAACACGCACACCAAAATATCGAAGTACAATCTGCGACCACAACCACATATGAAAAGTGATTTTCTCGTCCCGACCAAAAGCTCCGTAAATAATAACGGTCACGCTTGTTGCGATGGTCAGAATCGGAAGCAGAATAAAAACAAGGATCGCTCGGATAAAGGTGAAGATATACAGCGGGCTAAAGAGTTTCATTGGAAAGTCCCAGGACACGCTCGCGGGCGCGTCGGCGCTGACGCTCTTTGTACTGATCGTGGGCCGTGGGGCCGGTCAGATTTTTCTGCCATGTCGCTTCGTCCATGATCTGGATTTCGAAGGGATAAAAAAATCGGAAAGATCTTTCAATCGCGCCGTGACCGATCGGCACTGCGATCAGCTTTCGATTGATGAACTTGATAAATCGGTGATCGGGCCCAGAGAACTGATTCATCTTTTCTTTGAATTCCGCACGGCTCGAATGCTCTTCAAGACTTCGCTTGAGCCACTCCTCGATCACGGCCTCTGATATAGCCCCCGCCCCCGCTTGGGAGTGCTCGAGTTCCTCCATCGACTCCATGAAAAGGTTGAGAGGAAAAAGAGTGTTCGAGCTTTGATCAGGAATGATGTGCGGAAAACTTACGATGTTCGATTCGACCAGAAAACGAACGACACGAAATGAATCGAAGATATTTTTTGTAACGAACCGAACACCCAGCTTATCAAGTAATGTCAGCGCCACGCGCTCGGGACGCGCCAAAAGTTTGATGACCGACGACGCCGTTGTTTTAAATGGTTTTACTTCAAGTCTCTCAATTTCAATTCGTTCACTCGCGGAGACGAACGTCTTTCCGTCCTCGGTCACAATGCAAGCTTCGAGCGGTTTAAGAATTTGCTGCTGGATCTCGTCCCGGAATGCGGAAAACAGGTCATTTCTCAAATGCACATAAACGTGCATGACTTTTAACAGTGCGCACGCCCACTTTTGAAGATGAATGGTTGCAGGGTCTTTCCGGCTGGCGTGAATGAGAAGATCCGTAATGTCTTCAAGCTTCGTGGGGTCATGAAGCTCCGTCGGAATTTCTTCGCCCTCATCTAAAAGCTGCTCTCGAATCATCGCCAACGCGCGACCATGCGTCGCCCAGAGGTCAGCAACCTGCGCCGGATCATCTAAATTGTAGCCGTAGGTTTGAACGAAATCGCGCGCCTGCTCGCGCGTGAAAATTTCAAGCCGCGCCAAATCCAAAGCCGATCGTCCACCGACGACACAATCAAGTGTCGCGCGGGAGAATGCGAACGGAGAAACCGAAAGTGGCTTTGAGGTCTGCGGCATATGCCGCTATCTTATTGGCAGCGAAAGAATTGGCAAGTCGGAACACGGAAATCACCGATCGACCCAGCAGCTCCTTGGCCACCGCCGTCCCAACGGCGCGTGTTGTCGTAGTCAAAGCGGCCGTAAAAAATGTCGCCGTTGAATGTACCCTCAAGCTCTACACTTCCGTACTCATCCGAGAATGTGATGTAGGCACGATTGCCTTGCACATATCCCGTCGCAGAAGTGAAAATGCGAGACAGAGCCGGAACAACTTCACCATTTGCATCGGGGCGCCCCGTGTACTCATCATAGACGGCAACAAACATTTTTGAATCTGCACGTATGTTCATTTGAGTCGTGTTGGAAGGATTCAAAATTCCAGATTGAAGCTCAACACGCCCACCCAAGTACACTCCAGTTCCGCCGGAGGCATCTGAAGAAACGTAGCCCAAGACTTCCGGTGCCCAGCGCCCTTCAATAAATCCAGAGACTGAGTCTTGAAATGAATCCTGAGATGAGTTCCCACGAATATCACCATTCAACGTTATTCCTGCGGACTGCGCCCACTGGTTGTTGGGTGCGAGTGTCGCCTGGCTTCGATCGATCGGTGTTGCGCCTTGCTCTTTCGAGCAGCCCATCACGGTCATCGCAAGAAGAAGCAGCGAGAACACTGAACGCGTTGTTAGACTTTTCATTTCACACCTCTGACATAGGACTAGGGCAAGTCGTGGGCCAACGGAAATCCGTCCGTCGTGCCAACCATTTTGATCTGACGAGATTCAAAATTTGAAAGCCCATGATTGCAAACAGGTGACAAAACCTTCGACAGCCTTCGTCTCAAATTGAGACGGCCTCGAACGAACAGAGCCGCTGCGGATTTGAATCCCAGCGGCTCCTCGATTGGTATCTATATATGTATATGTCGGCATATATGTCGGCTATATGTCGGCCAGACGTTGCAGGCTTCTACGAGTAGAACTTGCGGTCCGTTTTCGCCATGTTCTTGAGCGGCGTGCAGGGCTTAAACCGCTGCCCGTATTTTCCAGCCAGGACTTCTAGCTCGTCGCAAATAAGCTTTGCGCCAACAGTGTCCGCATAACGCAAAAGTCCTCCACGAAACGGCGGAAAACCCGTCCCCGTGATCATCGCCAAATCCACTTCATCTGGAGTCTCAACGATACGCTCTTCGATCAATGAAAGAGCGGCTTCGTTGATCATCGGAAAGATTCCGCGACGGATCGTCTCGTCCGCCGAAAGCTTGTCGGAAGGCGAAGAAAGACCAAGATCCGTGTAGACAGTTGTATCGATCTCAAGCTGCTTTCCCTTTTCGTCGTAGAGATAAAAACCTTTTCGGTTCTTTTTCCCCAATCGCCCCGAGGCTGAAAGCTTCTTCATCACTGGCGGGATCATGATTCGTTCGCCCAATGACTCATTAAAGATCTTTGAGACTTTAATGCAGACGTCGATACCGATCTCATCCATCAAAGTGAAAGGCCCCATCGGCATACCGAATTCTTTTTTGTACCGTCGATCGACGGTCTCAATCGACATTCCATCTTCAAGAAGCCACGCCGCTTCAATGAGGTAAGGAACCAAGATTCGGTTCACCAAAAAGCCCGGTCCATCTTTGACCACGACCGGAAGTTTCCCCATGCGCTTAGAGAGTTCAAAAATCGTCGCAACGGCTTCATCGCTCGACTTTTCACCGCGAATGACTTCGACCAAAGGCATTTTGTGAACAGGATTAAAAAAGTGCATCCCGACAAAATTCGCCGGATTCGGATGCCCCTTGGCCATCTCTGTTACTGACAAGGAGGATGTATTGGTTGCAATCACACACTCCGGCTTACAGTGTGCCGCCGTATCTGCGATCACTTTCTTTTTGATATTCATGTCTTCAACGATGGCTTCGATCACGACGTCAAGCTGACCGAATCCTGCAAAATCAAGCCCTCCTGAGACGCGAGACATCTTTCGATTGAATTCATACCGATCAATCTTTTTTCTTTTTACGAGCTTGTCCCACAGATCTCGCGCGTGCTTAAGACCTAAAGAAACGGCCGCATAATTGATATCCTTCATGCGAACATCGATACCCTTGTCGGCCGCGACGTACGCAATTCCGCCGCCCATTGTTCCCGCACCAAGAACCGCGAGACTCTTCACGGGACGCGCTTTCACGTCGCCCGAAACACCCGTCTTCTTTTTCACAGACTCCATCAAGTAAAAGACATTGATAAGGTTTTTAGAAACGTCTGTGACTGCGACTTCACAAAATCCATCAAGTTCTGTGGCCAAAGCTTTTTCGCGATTTGAAAAACCGTAGGTTTTTTCAATCACGTCAATCGCCTTGAGCGGCGCAGGGTAATGTCCACCCGTTTGTTTTCTAGTTCCGTCTTTCCATTTGCCGATGACAAAGGATCTCGCCGGAGAAAGCTCCATCACAGCGCCCATGGCACCTTTTGGTTTAAAGCGCTTTACGCGCTTTCCCTTTGCAGCGACCTCGGAGGCCATTTTCAATGCGACTTCTTCCAAAGTCGACACATGGACAACACGGTCCACAAGCCCAAGCTTCTCGGCTTTTCGTGAATCGACCGCTTTACCTTGAACGATAATGTCCAATGCCGCTTGATATCCGATCGCTCGCGGAAGCCGGACGCAGCCGCCAAAACCCGGAATAATTCCGAGTTTTACTTCGGGAAGACCGATTTTTGTCGACGGGTCATCACTTGCGATGCGGTAGTCGCAGGCGAGTGACATCTCACATCCCCCACCCATGCACGCACCGTGGATGGCCGCAATGACGGGAATTCTCATATCCTCTAGCAGATTAAAAATATCGTGAGCCTTGGTTACGGCCACACGGTAGTCTTCGACTTTCTTCATTGCGCGAATCTCTTCGATGTCGGCGCCGGCAATGAAGATAGAAGGCTTTCTGGAAATAATCACGGCGGCTTTAAAGGGCCCAGCCGCCACTTCTTTCACGACCTCTTGAAGTCGAAACATCACGGGCGTTGAAAGCTTATTTACTTTCTCACCAACCAGATCGAGTTCGATCAAAGCGATGTCGCCCTTAGACACAAGCCGAATGGATTCTTGAATACTCATAGATGCTGTCCCTTTTCCAATTCTTTAATATCAAATTTCGTTTTGAATAATCATGGCGCCGCCCTGGCCGCCGCCAATGCAAAGTGTGGCTAAGCCAAATTCTTTTCCACTTCGCTTCAGCTGCTTCATCAATGTCAAAACAAGGCGAGTTCCCGTTGTTCCCACAGGGTGCCCCAACGCGATCGCGCCGCCGTTGACGTTGAGCTTATCCATATCGATCCGGCCCACAGCCTTTGGAAGATCAAGTTTCTCTTGGGCAAACTTGTCACTTTCAAAAGCACGCGTGCAGGCAAGCACTTGAGCCGCGAAAGCTTCGTTGAGCTCGATCAAATCCATATCTGCCAAAGTAAGGCCTGCACGGCGAAGCGCGATCGGCGTCGAATAAACCGGCCCCAGCCCCATGCGCTCAGGCTCTAAGCCAGCAAACGCGTAAGAAAGAATTCGAGCGATGGGTTTATAGCCAAGCGCTTCTGCTTTTTCTCGGCTCATAACAAGGACCATCGCGGCGCCATCAGTGATCGGGCAGGCATTACCTGCCGTCACGGTTCCATTTTTGCGATCAAAAATCGGCTTTAATTTCGCAAGAGCTTCCATCGACTGCCCATCGCGAGGCCCGATGTCGAGCTCGACGACTTCTTTGTACTGTGGAGGCAAAAACACTGGCGTAATTTCTGCGGCAAAGTTTCCGTTCTTTTGCGCTGCGACCGCTTTTTGGTGAGACGCTAAAGCAAATCGGTCCTGCTCCTCCCGCGAGATGCTCCACTCTTTCGCCAAAAGTTCCGCAGTGTCTCCCATGTTTTTTCCAACAAAAGGATCCGTTAAACCTTCAACGATGGCGATGCGTGGCTTGTAGGGAGCCTTCGCCATCGGGCTTGTCGTAAGTAAACCGACGATGGACTTTAAGTCAGCACCCACAAGACCTGCCAAAGCCTGGATCTGTTGGACCGGTGATCTTGCAGAACCCAGTGTCGCAATCGCTTTTGTAACTTCCGCAGAATAAATCAGTGGCATTTGCGACATGCTCTCGGTTCCGCCGGAAATGACGACGTCGGCAATTCCCGACTTAATTTTATCAAACGCGCCGCTGATGCTCTCCAAAGCGGACGCGCAGTTTCGGTGCACTGTGTGCGCGGAAACTTTTTGCGGAACTCCTGCGTTCAACGCAACGACGCGACCGATATTGACCGCGTCCGAAGGACTTCCTGTGTTTCCGATGATCACTTCATCAATCAAATTCACATCGAGATTCGTTCGAGCCAAAAGCTCTTTTAAGGCAATTCGCCCGAGCTCGGCGGGATGAACGGTTTTTAGTTTCGTGTCGGCTTTAGCGAATGGTGTTCGGATTCCATCGACAATCACAACATCGCGCGGACTTTTGCTTTGCGGGGCTCTAGACATACGATCCTCCGGTAAACTTAAACGGTCGAAATTCTTACGCTTTTATTGTGAGAGCGAACCGGGCGCGAAGTCTCGTTCAATCTTCGATTTCAGGACAGCGTTTCATCGGTATTGTCAGTTTCGGCCTCTAAACAGGCTAAAAATGAGGCACCTAGACGTGTAACCATCTAGGCCGTCTTCTTGAAGCGTCGCTTTGTTATGACGGCGCGATTTGACTTGGAGAACCGCGCTCCCTAGTCTCGAAGCCACGATGCTAACGCATAGCTGCATCGTAGCCTGAGGGAAGCACTTATGTCTAAAGAGAAAACTCCAGAAGTACCCGACAAACCGAAGTCGAAAGAGAAAACACAGCTCGATCGCGACGCTCTTGATTATCACATGCGTCCAACGCCAGGAAAAGTCGAAGTCATTTCCAGTAAAGCAGTTTCCAGCGAGCGCGCCTTGTCGCTCGCCTACTCCCCAGGAGTCGCTGCCCCTTGTTTAGAGATCGCGAAAGATCCTGAAAAAGTTTACGACTACACGACCAAGGGAAATCTTGTCGCTGTCATTACTAACGGCACCGCAGTCCTTGGTCTTGGAGACATTGGACCACTCGCCGGAAAACCCGTTATGGAGGGTAAAGGCGTTCTTTTTAAAATGTTCGCAAACATCAACGTGTTTGATCTCGAACTTGAAACGAAGTCCGTCGACGAATTTTGTGCAGCCGTAAAAGCGCTCGAACCCACTTTCGGTGGAATTAATCTTGAAGACATCAAAGCGCCCGAGTGTTTTGAAATCGAAGAGCGCTTAAAGCGCGAAATGAAAATTCCAGTCTTTCACGACGATCAGCACGGGACCGCCATCATTACCGGCGCAGCTTTACTCAACGCCTGTGAAGTGACGAACCGAAAGATGGGCGACATTAAGCTTGTGATGAACGGCGCTGGCGCCGCTTCGATTTCTTGCGGACGCATTTTTATGGCCCTCGGTGTTCGTCCTGAAAATATCATTATGTGTGACTCAAAAGGCGTCGTCTATAAGGGCCGAAAAGACGGCATGAACAAATACAAAGAGCAGTTCGCGGTCGATACCAAAGATCGCACTTTGACCGATGCACTGAAAGGCGCCGACGTCTTCGTGGGTCTTTCTGTGGCCGGAGCAATGACCGAAGAGATGTTAAAGGTCATGGCGAAGAACCCCATCATTTTCGCGATGGCCAATCCAGATCCTGAAATTGATCCGCCGACGGCGAAACGAATTCGTCCGGACTGCATTATTGCAACAGGCCGTTCAGACTACGCGAACCAAGTGAACAACGTTCTTGGTTTCCCGTTCATTTTCCGAGGTGCGCTGGACGTTCGAGCGACTCAGATCAATGAAGAAATGAAACTTGCGGCGGTTCGCGCTCTTGCAAAACTCGCCAAAGAAGAAGTCCCAGAAAAAGTTTCGGCCGCTTACGGCGGGCAAAGCTTTAGCTTTGGACCTGAGTACTTGATTCCAAAACCTTTCGACCCGCGTGTGCTCTTATGGGTGACTCCGGCGGTCGCGAAAGCGGCGATGGATTCGGGCGTTGCTGGAAAACCGATCGCGGATTTTCAAGCTTACCGTGACCGTCTTGAAGCGCTTCAAGGCGCCCGCACAGGTTTTGTTCGCTCGGTCATGCACCGGGTAAAAAATCAGGCCAAATCGTCCGGCAAAGATCTTCCGATTGTCGTTTTCCCGGAAGGTGCGTCGACAAAAATTTTAAAAGCGCTTCAGACCATCGTTCACGAAGGAATTATTCGTCCGGTACTTTTGGGTTACAAAGATCAGATCGCGGAACGAATGGATATTTTGGGTTTTGACGACCTAAAGAATCTTCCGATCGTTCACCCCTCGCAGCACCCAAAATACCGCGAGTACGTCGACAAACTTTACGACATGAGAAATCGCAAAGGTGTCATGGGTCGGGAAGCAGAACGCCTCATGGCTGATCCGGATTACTTCGCATCGATGATGGTCCACATGGGCGACGCTCATGCGCTTGTCACGGGGGCCACACAGAATTACTCGGACTGCGTAAAACCAATTTTTGAAATCATCGGCGCGGGACAACGAAAAACAGCGAGCGGCCTCAATATGGTCCTCTTTAAAAACAAGATGCTGTTTTTCGCCGACACCGCCGTCAACATCAACCCAACCGCAGAACAGATTGCGACTATTGCAATTCATGCGGCACGCGTGGCCGAGTACTTTAAAATTCAACCGCGTATCGCGATGCTTTCTTACACGAACTTCCGTTCTCGCGGCGAAAGCCCCAGCAAAATGAAGCAGGCCGCAGAGATTGTGAAAAAACGGTATCCGCACCTCATCGTCGATGGCGAAATGCAGGCCGACACAGCGGTGAACCCCGACATCGTCGAGCGAATTTTTCCTTTCTGCGAAGTGAAAAACGGCGCCAATATTCTGATTTTCCCAAATCTCGATGCGGGAAATATCAGTTATAAGTTGGTTCAGCAGCTGGGTGGCGGCGAGGTTATCGGGCCTTTCCTCATGGGAATTCAAAAGCCCGCGAATGTGCTTCAGCGCACCTGCACGGTCGACGATATCGTGAACACGGTCGCGCTCACGGCGCTAGAGGCTCAGGCCTTCATGGAAGCAAGCTCAACGTATCCAGGCCCCGGCGAACGTAGTTAGGACCCACGGTCACCGATCAAAGCCGCCTTGGCTTTGGTCGGGTCCAGCTTCCAAGCTGCTGAAATATTATAGTTTTTCCCTGATTTGACGAACCTCTTGAATCTCGACCCAGACCTCTTCACAATTAGAAGAGGGGGACTCAAAACATCGGAAAACGAGACGTAACAACCCAACCGCTCTCTCAGCGCTGGGAATCGGGAAAAACTCTTCTCAAACCAAAAGAACGAATCGTTTGCGTGGGCGTCGGTTTAAAATCCGAAGTCTTCACCGAGTTAAAAGAAAGTCTCTTCGAGCTTGAAGAACTAGCTACCGCTGCCGGTGGCGAAGTCGTAGGTTCCATCACTCAAGTGCTTCAGGCGTACAACCCCGCCACTCTCATCGGAACCGGAAAAGTTTCCGAAATTGGAGACCTCGTTCGCGAATCGCGCGCCAGTGTCGTCGCCGTTGATCATCAACTTTCGGGCGTTCAAATTCGAAACTTAGAGAACGAGTGGAAAGTTCGCGTCGTCGATCGAAACCAAGTTATCTTAGACATTTTCGCTCAGCGCGCACAAACCTACGAAGGTAAACTTCAGGTTGAACTGGCACAGATGCTGGATCAATTGCCTCGCATGGTTGATGCGTGGATGGGGTCTTTGTCGAGACAAGGTGGCGGAATCGGAACACGCGGTCCCGGAGAATCGGCGCTTGAAATGGACCGTCGTCGAATTAAAGAACGCGTGAAGGCCATCAAAAAGCAACTCGACAACGTTCGTCAGCACCGATCCCAGCACCGTTCCTCAAGGCGAAGAAACCGCATTCCAAGTTTTGCTCTGATCGGCTACACGAACGCAGGCAAATCGACGATCCTCAATCAACTGACTCAATCGAACGTGCTTGCAAAGGATCAGCTCTTTGCGACGTTGGATCCTACGACCAGAAAAGTTCATCTGGACGGAGCACCTCCTTCGGTTGTGACCGACACCGTGGGTTTTATCCGTCGCCTCCCCACGAACTTGATTGAAGCTTTTAAAGCGACTCTCGAAGAATCCGCGGAAGCTGATATTTTGATTCACGTCATTGATCTGTCATCAGACCAAATGCAGACGCAGATTGAGGTCGTTGAAAAACTGATGATTGAATTCGGCTGGCAAGCAAAGCCCGTGATCCATGTCTTTAACAAGGTCGACCGCGCTGGGTTTGAAAAACAGTTCCAGGTAAAAGCATTTCCTAGGGTCTTTGCCAGTGGTCTCACGGGCGAAGGTATTGAACGCTTAAAGCGTCTGATGGTCGAACAGATCGAAGCACTTTCCAATGAAGTCGAACTTTTCATTCCGAAGCTTTCTGAACACACGATTTTTGAAATCGGCCGTGAGACGACGATTTTGAAACGAGAGCAAGGTTCCAGCGGAACGCTTCTTCGAGTTAATTTGACGTCAGCTCTTTTGAACCGATGGAAAGAGTATCTCGTTACCGTCGATACCTTCGGATAGATCAGATGAAGATCGCGCGCGCTCGCTTCAATTTACTCTGCGCTGGGCTCGCGGCCGTAGGTTCAATCACCGCCTTGTCAACGGCGCTAGCCTCGACACCTCTCTGCACAGCTGATTTAGTGTCTCCAAAATGTGAGGACCTCACTCTTCAGCCGCTGGACCTTCGCAGAAACAGTAAAGAGGCCGACGGTGTCATCTTCAATTATTTTCGCGCTTTGAACCCGAAGTATTCGGACGAAGTCAGAAACTTTGGGAAAATTTCAGATCCGCGGCTGGCGAAACGAGCACTCGATATCGCCGAAGACATTCGGAAGTCCGCGATTTCCTACATTGCGAGAGGTCGCCCAGCATCGAAACTCTCCGCGGAAAATCGAGCTTTCATCGAGCGTCTTCGCACAGTCCAATTTCGCATCAAAGATGGGTTTTCGGCCGATTGTTATAAGACCGGCGACCCTGGCGTCCCGAATGCCGCCTACAATCCGCTGGAACACACGGTTTCGATTTGTAAATCGAGCCTTAGAGTCACTTCACAGTGGATCGCAGTGACCATTGCCCACGAACTGGGGCACGTTGTCAGTGCATGCTCCATGGCGAGCCCCCTAATAAGATTCAAAACCTCCAACCCTAAAATCGACAAATGTCTTTTTGGAGATCTGACCGAGTCTCAACGCACTGACGAAGAGAAAGAAATCGAGGGTTCTGGATCCGTGGGGTTTGTCGCTCAGCCCAGCTCCTACGCTGTGAATCACGAGCCCGAGTCGATGCGTGAGTTCATTCGGTGCAAAGCCGCCGAGGTGGTGTCGGGAAGCCAAGTGGCGAACCCCGAAGCCTACAAAGAGTTTAGTGCCTGCATTGAAGGACAGAACAGAACCGTCTATGAAAATTGGGCGGCCTTTGCGGCCCTGAGACTTGAATCCCTACCAAAAACACTGTCGCCCGAGCGACAAGCACTGGTCGATCAGGCCAAACAGGAAACACCATTTCGATGCTTTCGAAAAAACGAGGAGCAGTTTTCCGATAGCTTTGGCGGACATGTTTATTCAGCCTGGGCGACCGAAAAAAAAATGAAGCCAGAATCTTTTAGACTCGCACTGAATGATTTTGCTTCGATCCGCTGCCGCGAACGTCTCAGCGGCGAAGTATCAATGGACCGACTTCTCTACCCTACGCCGTCGGAAAGAATCGAAACTTTGATCCAAAACCCCAACGCAGCAAAAATTCTTCAGTGCCAGATTCCGGTGGCGACCACGTGTCGACTTTCCGAAACTAGCTACGATTCGATCATTGCTCCGCCGACACAGCCAGCCTCACCGGTCCGAGTCCAGCAATGAAGTTTCAAAATACTCGCTTTAGTTTTCTGGTCATCTTTCTTTTTTCGATCGCAGCACACGCTGCGGGTCCGTCGATGCCGAACGTGCCAGAGCGACTGCCAGAGCCACTGACAGCACCACGCACACTGCCAGACTTCGCATTTCGGATTTGTTTTAAAGGTCCCCACGCCCGCTGCTTCGAAGGACTCACCGCTCCTGGAAAAATCCGTCAGTACGGCGGTCGTACGGATTCCGAAGCCACTGTCTCGGCGGTGGTTCTTAAGAACCTGACCCTTGAAACTGAAACGGTTTTAAGAGCAGCTGAAGCTTCAGTTAAAAGCCTAGGATCCGCAGCTCAGCTTCGCTGCACGCAGCCCTTGAAGTTTCAGCTGCGAACCCGCGAAGCCGTCGTTTGCTTAGATCAGCTTGAGGCTCAAGAAAAACTCTCAGCGAAAGCACCCAAAGTCCTTGGGCGCCTTCTTGCACTGATCGACACACTCTCACTCCAGTCAAAGCCAAAAAAGTAGCGAGCGTTAACGTCCGCGAAGTCTCAGACGAGCTTCGCGGCGTTTTTTCGCGTCAGCATTTCGGCGCTTTTCATCTTCTGTTTCTAAGATGAGTGGCGCGACTGGAAGTGGGTTTCGTTTTTCATCAAGTGCGACGAATGAAAGATAGGCGCTGGCCGTGTGAAAGGTCTCACCAGTTCTTGGATTTTCAGCATCGATTCGGACTCCGACTTCCATCGACGTCTGACCCACATAATTGATGCTGGCTTTAAGATTCACTGTCCAGCCAATCATCACGGGCTTCACAAACTGCAAATAGTCGATAGAAGCTGTCACGACAGGTAGCCTTGAGTGACGTTGTGCCGTGATGGCTCCGCAGATGTCGATCCAAGACATGATGACGCCGCCAAAAACACTTCCAAGAGCGTTCGTGTGCTGAGGTAAAACCATTTCTGTCATTGTTGTTTTGGATTCCGAAACTCGTCGGCCTTTGGACGAATCCACCGATGCACTCATACCAACACCTCAAAAGATAAAGACCAGATCGCTGTTTCTTCAGTCGCAACCTGGTCTTTACGTTTGGAACTATTTTATTCTAAGCGCAAGCTCTACGCGAGAAACTCCGCTCTCGCGCTTCCCTCTTCGGGACTCTTCTCGGAATCAGATACCGAAAGCACCTACGTCGCCGTTACCGCCCGAGCCGACGCCCGAACCGATATCTGTACGACTTGTTGCTGTCGAGCTACCAACGGAGAGATTCGAAGCCGCTGTCGCTGCCATACCAGAGACTGTCGTGCTACCAACAGGCATCGTGTTGACCGCAGAAGCTCCAGCTGGAATTTCGTTGCGAGTTGGCTGAGCTGGTTCGTTGTCCACGAATCCAAGGTGCGGCAGGCACCAAACGATAAGTTGAGCTCGCGATTTCACACTCATCTTCTTGTAGATGTTTGTGAGATGGAACTTAACCGTTTTCTCAGTTACGAAAAGTTGGTTCGCAACTTCCTTGTTCGACAATCCTTTAGAAACCAGTTCAGCAACTTCTGCTTCTCTGTTCGAAAGGCCCTTTTGAATCAACACATCTCTGAGCATCCTTGCTCCCTCCGCGCTTTGTGTTACTTAGAAATCCGAACCCGATTAAGGGCCTTCTTCTAACTCTTTGAAACTTACTAAAACTTCCCTCTAACAACTGACTTAAAACCGATTCCGTTATCCAGCGAGCTCTTCAGCCTCTATCCTTAAGACCGGATGGACCCGCCGTTCGGTTAGTCGCGTCGCAATGAATGCTTGGCGCCCGACCTGTATTAAAGTCTGACAGGCTGTTGGGCCGTTTGCCAAGCCCCCATTTTAGACCTTCATCGAATTCTAGACTCGTCGACTGTCCTGGAGCCCTTACCAGACTCGACCAAAACTGTGAGCGCCCTTCTCAGCTTGGGTCTTAAGGCAAATGCTTGAAATGACTCTCGATCAATGGAACGCATTGTCGCAGTTTCGAAAAACGGGCTTTATTCTTTCGCTCCAACGCGAAGCTTAAGTCGCTGGACTATTTCATCCGTCGACATCGCCGCTACGGGCTCGACTCCGAAGACATCATCTATTTGTCGACCCCACGTATGAACTTTCGCCCACAAAACAGAGAGACCTTCGTCGGCAATGGCTTCGGCCGCAGCTAGGAGTGCGCCCTTCGTGTCTCGACCTCGAAAACTTAAAACCCACTCGGTCGGCGAGGCCGAACATTCGATCTCATCAAAGATCTTAAGCTCAGCCCCTTCGCAGCTTCTGTCTCTTTCTCTGGGGCCATCGGCATTCCAAATTCGCAGAAGTTTAGCTTCTAGCCCTTTGAGAGAATTCGGCGGCTTCACTTCGAACCAATCGTAAACTCCAACCTGATCAGCGGACAAAATACTCGCATGCCGCACCGAAAGGCCTGCAGCCTGAAGCGTTCGGGCCATCTTCACAAAAAGACCAGCGCGATCCACGGACGTTTGAAAACGCACCCAGACACGCCCTTCTTTGGAAAGCTTCAACACACGCACCGAGATATTTGGCTCGCGACCCACGGTCACGATGTCTTCAGCCAAAGTCTTCACAGGAATCGTTGCGACCAAGAAAGGATCTAAACGATCAAGCAGCGGCAAGAGTTCGCGACCGGCTTTAGACTCATCAAGTTTGCGCTCGAGCGAAGAAAGCATCTTCGCTTCAGGTCTCTCTAGAAATTCTACCAGCTCCGCCAAAAGCCGTTCTTTCCATGGAGTGTAGGCCTCACGGTTGGTGGCGCGAATGTCGACACACGTAAAAATCGCCAGCCGAAGAAGGCGTTTTCCTTCAATACCTTTAGCATGGAGTCGGCGCCAGGTTGTCGGATGCGCCGGATTTCCGCGGAAAGCCGCCAGCGAAAGCTCAAGATGGTTTTCAATGAGCCAAATCACTTCCAAGATCATCTCTTGAGAGAGCCCCCATTTTTCGAGATCGTTTCTTGCGATCATCACTGACTTATCTGAGTGATCACCACCAGTGCCCTTTCCGACATCGTGATAAAGTGCGGTCCACCCTAGAATCTTCCACTCATCCCTAGAGAGTGCTTTTGCTATTCCCGAGAGCCGCCCCAGCGTTCCAGGCTTCTGGGCGACACGTTTCATCTCGCGAACCGCTTGCATCAAGTGCGCATCGACGGTGTACCGATGGTACTGATCGTGTTGAACGTAACCCACGATCTTTTTGAAATCAGTCACGGCCAAGTCGATCCACCGCGAACGAAAAAGAGCCAGTGTGACTTTGTCGTCTTGAAGCGGATCGACCGCGCGAGACAAAAGTCGCCCCAAGGCCTCGTTCGCACGAGTTTTCTCAAGCTCACTTTTTCGCACGGCCGATCGGTAAAGTCGAAAGCCAGTGTCTCGCGCTTTCGCCTGAACCAGCACCGTGGGCTCCTTTTCAAGCCAGGCGGCAAGCTCGACAAATTCCATTTCTTTGGAATGAAACCTCTGAAGCTTAACTTCTGAGATTTTGACGTGCTCAAAATCAACGTCGGCATAGAACGAAACGCGCGACAGGCCTTTTTGAATCTCTCGCATAAATTCGCGACTGGATGTGAAGCCAAACCACGTGGCGATGTCGGCCTGTTCGTGAGCACTCAAAAGATCGCCGCCACCATCAGACACCTGACTTCGAATTCGAGTCAGAAGAAAAAGTCGCCGGTAGTAATCATAGACATGAAGGGCATGCTCTCGCTCTGAGCTTAAAAATCTCTCCGGAAAAAGCTGACGCAGTTGAAGCGCTTGACCAAGATCGCGAAGACCGCCGGGGCCATATTTAAGATTGGGCTCCAAGAAATTCGCGATCGAATCGTAGCGCTCGCCTCTTTGCTTTCGCTCGTCTTTAAGGGTTTTAAAAAAACCACGCCGAACTTTTTTTAGCTTGGCTTTGACCTTCGAAATTCCCACCGCAAAGTGAGTCGCCGCGTCCTCGGTGAGCGGTTTTGCCAATAAAAGTGCAAGAACATCGAAAGCTTCTACACCTTTCATCCAATCGTCGCGGTCTTCAGGAGTTCGACTGCGGATTTTGATGCCAGCCTCTTGAGCTCGTCGTGTAACTTCGGCCGCCGCGGCTTCGTCGCCGATAAAAAGTAGATCAAGATCTGATTTTGGCGTCAATTCACCGCGGGCCCAACTTCCCAGAGCAATCGGTCGAGACCGCGCCCAGGCCGACGCCGAGGCCGCATCCTCTGTAAAGAACGCGATGATCGCTGATTCCAAGGCCAAGGTGAAAGCCGACAAATGAAGGGTCTCTGCCGCCTCTTCTTGCCCGTCGGGAACTGTTGACGGCGGCAAAAGGTGTTTTTTCGCTAGCTCTAAGATTTCATCTTTAGGCAGAAGAAATCGCGACCGCGAAGACATCTTACTAATTGCGCCGGTTTCTAGCTTTGAAGTTCCTTTGTCCACTCTGAGATCTTGCCCAAGGCTTCAAGCGGAGTCGAGCGATTGACATCAAAGCGCTCAATCTCTTTTAAAACTCCCTCAGCTTTTGGACTGATCGCTGGCCATGAAGGCGCGTCGAGGAGAAGCGAAAGCTGAGCACTTTGCGCAACTTTGGCAGAGCTCGTCGAAACGATGGGCTCGCGATGCACGACTCCGCTTGCAACACTTCCTTGAACGTCGCGAAGAATTCGCTCGGCCCGGTTTGTTACGGACAGCGGAAGTCCCGCAAGGCGCGCGACGTGAAGTCCGTACGACTGACCCGCCTCACCGTCCTTCAGGCGATGAAGGAATGTGATGACGCCGTCTTTTTCATGAATCGCCATGTGACAGTTCCTGATGCGATCGAAGTCTTTTTTTAGCGCCGTCAGTTCGTGATAGTGTGTTGCGAACATCGTGAGACATCGCTTTTGTTCGAGCAAATGTTCAAGTATCGCTTGAGCAATGCTCAGACCGTCAAATGTCGAAGTTCCACGCCCGATCTCGTCAAGAACGACCAGCGTTCTTTCATTCGCGTCAGCCAAAAGCTCGGCTGTTTCTTTCATCTCAACCATGAATGTTGAAAGGCCTTCGGATAAGAAATCACTCGCACCGATGCGAGTTGCCACACGATCTAAAAGTGATAACTCGGCTTCCCGGGCTGGAACAAAACTTCCGACCTGAGCCATGATGACAGCGATGGCCGCTTGCCTCATTAAGGTCGACTTACCCGCCATGTTCGGTCCTGTTAGAAGAAGGCACCCGCCTTCATCCATACTGATATCGTTTTCGACGAACGGTTTTGAAAGAGACTGTTCGACAACGGGATGCCGTGAACCTTTCAGTCTTAGGCCGACCGGCTGCGTGGAGCTTCGAAAACGAGGTCTTATGTAACGCTCTTCACTGGCGAGATGAGCCAAAGCCGACACGACATCAAGCTCTGCCAGACTCAAAGCAAAACGCATCAAAACTTTCGACTGACTGAGTACGAACTGAACAAGTTTTAAAAACTCTTCTTCTTCCAGCTTCAAACGCTTTTCCTGAGCCGAGATGACCTTGAGCTCGAGCTCGGAGAGTTCTTTCGTCGTGAAACGTTCGGCATTGGCCAGAGTTTGCTTTCGTTCGTAGCGATCCAACGGCACTCGTTCTTTGTGCGTATTCGTGATTTCGATCGAGTAGCCGAAGACATTGTTGTAGCGAACTTTGAGTGACGAAATACCGGTGAGTTCTTTTTCTCGGGCTTCAAGCTCCAGCACAAGACGATTTGAATTCGTCGACAATTCTATCAGCTCATCAAGCGCAGGACTTGCCCCAAGGCGAATCGCTCCGCCGTTTCGAACAAGAAGTGGCGGCTCTTCCACAATCACTCGCTCAATTTCTTTGACCACACTTGAAACTAGATCGGCTTCAGCCCTCGTAAATCCTTGCGACAAGCGCTCATCCACAGATTGGGCCGCTTGCCAGCTGCTAAGGCCCGAAGCCAAAGATTGTGCTAGCGACAAGATGTCTCGTGGACCTCTTGATGGCTGACTGATTTTTCCCAGTCTTCTTGGAAGGTCACCGACGCCGGCCAACGCTTGCCGAAGACTTTTTCTGTTGAGATCACTTTGAACCCAAGTGCTCACCCGATCATGTCTTGCCGCGATCGCCGTCTCGTCATTGAGAGGGAACTGAAGCCATGACTTAAGAAGCCTCGCGCCCCCACTCGATTTCGTGCGGTCGATGGCTTGTAGCAAAGAACCTTGCCGCTCCCCTCGATTGGTTTCAAAGATTTCTAAATGCCGAAGTGTAGAGCCCGACAAAACCATGCGTCCTTCAAGACGTCGTTCTTCAAATGGCGTTAGAGAGTCGGCCCACACCTGCGCAGCACCACGGCCGCCGGTGGTTGAGACCGTGCTTGCATTGGAGAACTGCCCGATCGAATAAGCGAGAAGGCGACGAACACAGTCCGGACTGTTTTTATCGACCGTCGGCTCTATGATTTCTCCGTCAGCGGCGATCCATGAAAAATCATCTTGAGCTGTGAGAGAGGCACCCATTTTGTCGGCGAATTCTTTAATCTCGGGTCTGTCGGCATTGTCGCTGGATAAAACCCACTCAACAGCCTGAAGACTTCCCAAAAATTCTCGGCATCGATCTCGCGAAACGCCGCGGAAATAAAATCCTTCGCCCGTTGAGACGTCAAAAAATGCCAACGCTCCATCAGCGTCCCACGACGCCAAATAATTCGCGCTCGACGCATCTAAAGTTTCGTGGTCATAGACCATGCCAGGCGACAGCACGCGCGTGATCCCGCGCTTCACCAAGCCTTTAGCAAATTTCGGATCTTCCAACTGATCACAGATCGCGACTTTGAAACCGGCGTGCAAAAGTTTATTGATGATGTTGGTGGCCGAATGATGAGGCACTCCGCACATCGGCGTTTCGTCTTGCGACTTTTTATTGCGAGACGTGAGAGCGATGCCAAGGACGGGTGCCGCGAGTTCTGCGTCCCGGTGGAACATTTCAAAAAAATCACCCATGCGGAACAAAATAATCTTGTCCGGGTGCGCGGCCTTCACATCCCAGTACTGCTGCATTAAGGGCGTTATTCGCCCTGCGGGCGAGGGCGTTATTCGCCCTGCGGGCGAGGGCGTTATTCGCCCTGCGGGCGAGGGCGTTATTCGCCCATGAGGTGAGGACGACGAGGATTTCTGGAGACCCACGGTCACTTCGGAGCCCACTTCTGAATCAACTGCCATACCGAATTCGATATCATCACCGGCGGGAGCTCTCCTCTCCCAATGCAGCGCAACAACACTAATCATTGAACTAAAGCCTTCTAGAGCGAACGATCTCGATCTGAGGCCGCAAGCGACCACCATCCAAGGAGCCCGGGATGCGCACAAATCGCCGAATTTTTACGCTCGTTCGACTGATCATCGGCATCAATATCGCCGTCTTTGTGGCGTGGCTCTACTCGGGATCTGGCGAAATCGATCGCGACCTAATGACAAACTATTTCCTCATCAGCTTTGAAGCCCTTCAAGAGGGGCGATACCTAGCACTTCTTGGGTCCGCCTTCTCACACAATATGCTTTTGCATGTGGCTCTAAATCTCTTCGTGCTGAACAGCTTCGGGCCCATCGTTGAAATGACTCTTGGTGCCCGACGATTTCTTGGATTTTATCTCGTGGCGAGCGTGGTGAGTTCCCTCTCGCATGCTCTCGTCTCAAACTACATTTTGCAGGAACCAAATCTTCCCGCTCTTGGTGCGTCCGGAGCGATCGCGGGACTTATTTTGTTGTTCTCACTTTTATTTCCAAAACAGAAGATTCTCATCCTCGGGATTATCCCCGTCCCCGCGTTTTTCGGAGCGCTACTTTTTATCGGTTTGGATCTTTGGGGCCTCAGCGCGCAAGCAAAAGGCGGCGGTCTTCCGATAGGCCACGGCGCCCATTTAGGAGGAGCGGCCGCGGGACTCGTCTACGGAATCTGGCTTCGCGCTGAAGCCAGTCGCCGCGAAAAATTGGACGACCTCAAGTCGTAGCATTTTGAGCCGGATGACTCTTTCGATGCTACCTATTTCAGACGATCCCACAAATATCGATATTCACGAGCCGCTAGCGCCGCTTTTGACTCGAGCGTTGCGGCCCCGGCGTGCCCACCTTCGATATTTTCATAGTAAAGAACTGGGAGACCCATTTCTTTCATACGAGCGACCATACGCCTTGCATGACCTGGGTGAACACGGTCATCGCGAGTCGACGTTGTAATGAATGGCTCAGGATACTTTACTCCGGGTTTCAAATTCTGAAACGGCGAATACTTCTCAAGAAAAGTTCGCTCCGCAGGAATTTCCGGATCTCCGTACTCACCCACCCACGAGGCACCTGCGAGAAGTTTATGAAAACGAAGCATATCTAGAAGCGGAACTTGGCAAAGAATTGCGTTAAATAAATCAGGTCGCTGAGTCATGGCGACTCCGGCCAAAAGACCACCGTTTGAGCCCCCTCTGAAACCTAAATGTGCGCTCGACGTTAAACCACTTTGAATCACGTGTTCTGCGACGGCGTAGAGATCGTCGAACGCATTCTGACGTTTTTCTTTCAAAGCAGCACGGTGCCACTTCGGTCCAAATTCGCCGCCGCCACGAATGTTCGCAACGACAAAAGCTCCGCCGCGCTCAAGCCACACTTTTCCTTGGGCTCCAAGGTAGTAAGGAACCGAGGGAATTTCAAAACCTCCGTATGCATTGATCACGGTCGGCGTCTTGCCTGACTTTCGATTTACACCTTTTGGAAGAACAAGAAAGTAAGGCACTTTCGTTCCGTCTTTACTAACAGCGTAGTGCGTTTCTACTTTCATCCCTAAAGCATTGAAACGTTTGGGACTTGATCGAAGAACTGAAAGGGTTCCCGATGCATCACCTAAATACATTTCATACGGCGTCAAAAAGTCCGAAAAGAACACTGTGAAATTGGTTTCATCGGAACTCGAAAATCCCATCGAGACGGAACCATTTCGGCTGGGGAGCTTCACGGGCTTCAATTTCCACTGGCCAATATCAGCTTTGTTTTTTGGAGGAACTCTTTCAAGAAATGCCAACCGACCTCGGACATTGTCGAGATAAGAAATCAAAGCCCGTTCTTTTGTCGTCGAAATTCCAGAAAATGTTTGCGTCGCTGAAGGTTCAAATACGGATTCAACCGCAATCGCCGCCGATGGATCTTTTTTCCAAATTTCAACATCGAAGGCGTAGGCTATTCCCGACTTTAAGGAATTCCCAAAAACCGTCGCGTCCTTTTTGATCGTGAAAAGCAGGAGGCCGTTCGACAGACCGACAATTTCACTTGTCAGCGGAAGTGGGATCTTCTCCCAGCTGTCATCATCTCTACGAACGTAATGCTCTCCCTCGTTGGAAGTAAGGTACCGAGATACCAAATCCACCTTCTGATCCACGGTCACCCCGTCTCGAACGTAAGTCGATCGAAGTGTGTCCGCCCAGACTCCGACGTCCGTGACCTCACCCTTAAAAATCACAGGAGTGCTCGCGAGATCCGTTCCCCGCTTCCAGAGCTTCAAAGTCATCGGATATCCGGCCTCCGTCACTGTGCCGGGTCCTGCGGGAGCGCCGACCCACAAAGTGTCATCATCGCGCCAATCGATATTCATTTTGGCTTCAGGTAAAAAGATTCCGCCTTTGACGAAGTCTTTCGCCGCTAAGTCGAACTCGCGAACGACGATGGCATCGCCTCCTCCGCGTGAAAGATAAAGAAGGCAGCGATCCTGAATGTTCGGAGCACACTCAATACCTTTATAAACCCAAGACTCTTTTTCAGCTTTTGCAATCGCGTCGAGATCGAAAATCGTCTCCCAGACGTCGGAACCCATTTTAAATTCGGTCAGCGATTGGCTGCGATAAATTCCTTTTTGATTCTTTTCATCTTGCCAAAAATTGAAGACGACCGCGGCTTTGCCTGAACCCCTCACTGAAATCGAAGGAATACGATCTTTGGCTTGGATAATCGTAAGTACGTCGGACTTGATATCGCGAAAAAGCTGATCTTGTCCAAGCCGAGCCTCCGACTCTTTATTTCTCGCCTCGACCCACTTCAATGCATCGACACCGTAAATATCCTCAAGCTCCAAAAAAGAATCCAAGCCCGCCACTCCCCCTGCATTACTTTTACCATCTCGACCATCCAGGCTTTCTCGCCCTTGACCCACGGTCACGCTGGGACCCGACTGGCATGATGCAAAAACCACCAACGACACGCCGATTGAAAGTACGACGGTCGCCATCCTCTGACTCCAGAAACTAAACTGAGTTTTCATAGGCTCCAGGCTCGGAGCGATTTCACGATCCGTCAAGTGCCAAGCACTCGGATCATCGCCAAAGAATTCCCCTTGAAGTCTCAAGCTTACTAACGAATCCTATCGACGTAGGAGAGCCCACGATGGAGCAAAATTCAAAGCCCGTAAAAGAACGAAAGCCAACAAAGTCGTTCGACTTAAAGCCTGGGGATCATATCCATTTCATGGGAATCTGCGGCACCGCAATGGCTTCTCTGGCCGGCCTTCTTCACTCGCAAGGATATAAAATCACGGGATCTGACCAAAACGTTTATCCTCCGATGTCGACTCAACTTGAGTCTTTGGGAATTAAGATTCTTTCTGGCTACAAACGCGAAAACCTGACACGAAATCCCGTAGGGACTCCGAACCTTGTTATCGTCGGAAACGTTATTTCTAGAAACTTCGAGGAAGCAGAAGCACTTCTCGAGAGCGATATTCCCTTCACAAGTCTTCCCCAGGCGATGGGTCAGATTGTCATCGGTCGTCGCCACTCGGTGGTCGTCGCCGGAACTCACGGCAAGACTACGACCACGGCGCTAAATTCGTATGTGGCCGAATCCCTAGGGCTCCATCCTGGATTCATGGTCGGTGGAATTCCAAAAAACTTTGGGCAAAGTTACCGATTTGGTTCGGGCGATTGGTTCATTATCGAGGGCGACGAATACGATACGGCCTTCTTCGATAAGGTCCCAAAATTCATTCACTATCGGCCGCGATCAGTGATTCTAAATTCGGTTGAATTTGACCACGCGGATATCTATAGGGATCTCGATCACGTTAAAGAAGCTTTTCTTATGTTGATCGATCTGATTCCTGAGGGTGGACTTCTCATAGCTTGCGAGGATGAAGAGACAATCCGCGATCTTTTATCTCGTCGAAAAGAAAGTTTAGCGAAAAGAAATGTCAAAGTTGTAACTTTTGGTCTCACGCGCGGTGATCATCGAGCTGAGAATTTGGAAGCCGTTCCTGTCAAAGGGCTCGGTTCAAAAGAACAAGCTTTGCGCCTTGGAACACGTTTTTCCTACCGCGGTCAGAAAATCGACATCCCGATGATCGGCTCTTACAACGTAAAGAACGCTCTAGCGACGATAGCGCTATGGACGGAACTGGGGCACCCAGCGTCCGAGATTGCTCCACGCCTTCTTGGCTTTGAAGGTGTAAAACGCCGTCAAGAAGTTCTGGGAACTCCCGGTGGCGTCACGGTGATCGAGGATTTCGCGCACCACCCGACGGCCGTTCGAGAAACGATCCGCACTGTTCAAATGCAGTATCCGAAGTCCCACGTTTTTTCGATTTTTGAAGCGCGCTCGGCGACATCGCGCCGAAATGTTTTTCAAGACGAGTACGCAGCAGCTTTCATCGATGCAGGAACTCAAAGTCTTTTGCTGCCTCCACCCTTTAATCTTGCCGGCTTAAAAGAGGCCGATCGTTTTTCAACCGACGTACTCTTAAAACGACTGCATGATTCCAAAGTCGACGCGGTTCTTTTTGATGGAGTTGATTCCATCGTAAAAAATGTCATCTCCCGTGCAAAACCCGGAGATGTCGTTCTCGTCATGTCCAATGGTGGCTTTGACGGAATCTATCAGAAGCTTCTGTCGAGCTTAGAAAGTGTTCGCTAAAAAGTTCGACAACACGGCGCCAACTTTTTCCTTTTTGAAGAAGCTTACGGGACGGAACAAATCCTTGAGCTTCTAGCTGGTTCAAAGTGACGTAGTCTCTTACGGTTCTAAAGTGCCTTCCCCAATAAACACGCTTCGAGTAGGGACGTGCATCCCAAAATCCACGCTCCACTACGGCATCTCGGCCAGTATTCCCTCCCTTCCCTCCCTTCCCTCCCTTAACCCCCTTCCCTCGACCCACGGTCACCTTCCTTTGATCGGCGATTCTTCGGAATCCGACAGCTCTTGCGATCCCACCAGCGAGGCCCGAAATAAACCCCTTCCACTTGAGTGGCCGAGTCACTCTCAAATGAATGTGAATGTGGTTCCCAACATTGGCGAACTTATAGATCGTAACTCCGTGACGTTCCGACATCCCGCGAATGAGCCGTTGAATCTTTGCTTCGTTCTTTAGAAGACTCATTCGGCCTCGCGCGAGCGAACTACGCATCACCACGTGCATAGATTGGTACGACACCACGGGACGCCGTACTCGAACACTTCGGGTCGTTCGCTTTCCGGGATTAAAAACTTCAGGAGTAAGTTGGCGTTTGATTTTTTTCATGAGCCACACGCTCAGCAAATTCGAAACTGCGGTCCTTAGAAACGTAGCGAATCCTCACCAAAATCCGGGATCCTTAAGTCCGATTTACGAACCCTGTTGTTGGTCCGAGTCGCAGCCGTGACCGTGGGTCAGAAGATGGCTAGGTGTCGTGTGACCGTGGGTCAAAGTTGAAGTGGTGACCGTGGGTCACTGGAGGGCGGTTTTTACTAAGGTGTGCAGGGCTGGTCGGAGCTGGAGGAAGCGTGTGTTCTTTCGAGTTGGGTGGACTCGATTCGATAAAATAGTGACCAATAAGTCGGATTTTGGATCGTACCACAGCGATGTTCCGGTAAAACCTGTGTGACCGATACTCGAAAGTGAAAACTTCGGTCCACACGATGCGCTCCCTTTCGTTGGCATCATAAAACCCAAGGCCCAGTCGCCTTTTGACCTTGAAACGGCGCGGTCCAAAAATTTTCGTCCCGATAATGGCAATTTTGATTTCATCCCGAGGTGAAGTTTTCTCAACTCAAGTCCGTAACGGCTCAAATCTCCGATGGGGCCGAAAAGACCAGCATGAGGCGCTATCCCCTTTAGACTCGACGTATTCTCATCGTGCACTTCACTTTTTAGACCCCGCTTACGCCACGTCGAATCGAATTCGGTGGGCGCAGTTTCCGAAACGCGGTCCTTATTCCAGATGAGACCGGGCCGAGCAGCTCCGTCTCGCTTCAAATCATTTTTTGAAAGTGCATTATAGAAAGTAGATTTAAGACCAAGTCGCTCCTGAATTCTGGCGTACTGCTCTGGAAATCCCATGAGACTTGAGCGTCTCAAAATTTCGCCGAGTAAAAAGAAATCCAAATCCGAATAGATCGCAGAACCTCGCTGCGCCTTCGAGATTTCTCCACTCCTCGCCCGTTTCCTCACGTCCCGAACGACCAAATCAAAGAGCAGCGTCCACGCCTCTTCATGAGTTCCAGGAGATTTTAAAGATACCTGCTTGTAAAATGGCTTCCACCACGTCATTCCCGCCGAGTGGCAGAGAAGGTCTCTGATCGTCAATCGGCCAAGCGGTGACCGTGGGTCCATGAGAGAGGGGGATGGGAGGAGTTCAGGGAGCCAGTTAACGACGGGGTCTTTTAAGGAGAGGTGACCTTCGTCGACTTCGATCATGGTGCTTGAGACTGACATCACGATTTTTGTCAGCGAGGCCCAATCATAGATCTCCGACGTTTCACCGCAAGCGACGTCGATTCGAAGTTTTCCGCTCTCCCACGCCTGCAGTCGAAATCCCGGGGCTGCATCTTGCCACTGTGATCCATCTTTTGGATGAGTCCAATTGTCCAAAAGATTCAGAAACGACTTTTCGACCGGTCGAGCTCGACGTGACATTAGCGCACCGACTTCAGAGAAATTTCTTTTGGAAAAGAGACCGCTGTTTCTATTTCAATGGAGCTTGACCGAAGATCAATAACCGCTTCGGTGCCGATCGGAAAAACGCGCTGACTGACACCGTGACCGCTGGCGATACCGCTCAAAACGGTAACGCCATTTTTCTGCGCCCAATCTTGAGCAAATCTTTCGATCACTGCGGAAACTTTCGAGGACCCATCGGGCTCAAGCCCACCCAGAAATTCTCCAAAGACAATAGCCTTCGTTCGCCGCGACAAAACACCACTTTGAACAAGTTGTTCAAGCACGCGATCCACCCGGTAGCCACGCTCACCAAGCTCTTCAAAAAACACAATCTGACCCACGGTCACAGGATGAAGTGCCGTTCCAATCGCCGACGCGAAGGTCACCAAATTCCCACCCATCGTTCGCCCACGAAGGCGTTTCTCTTTCGGCACTCGAACTTTATTGAGCGATCTCAAACCCTCGTACAAAACTGTCGAAGTCTCACCGAATACAATTCGTCTCAGCTCTTCAACCTGAGCGTCGATAGGACGCGGCTTCAGATCACTCACAAGATTTGAATCGATACACCGACCGAGTCGGTCAAGAAGCGGCGCCTGAAGGCTTGGCCATTTCCAGGTTTGTGAAAGCCAAAGCTGGATGGTTGTCACATCACTAAAGCCCAATAGAATTTTTGAGTGCTTTGGTCTTTTCAATTTCATGAGCTGAGGCACAAGCCGAATAGATCCATAGCCGCCGCGAAGGCACCAGATCGCTTTTGAATCCTTCGCCAAAAGCGCATTGGCCAAATGCTTCAGTCTTTTCTCATCGACATGACTTGCGATGACGTCCGCTCCAAAAAGATCTTTCGGAAGTCTCGCCTTAAGCCCCCAAGATTCAAGAAACTGAACCCCGGCTTCGACTTCAGCATCCGTCGGACGAAATCCGGGCGCAATCACATCGACAATATCGCCAGCTTTTAGAGCCGACCAACTTGCGTATTTAGAGACCACGGATATTTCCTTTCGGGATCAGATCGAGGCCGTGAAGTGACGTCGGATACTTTCCATCAAAGCAGGCAGCACAGAATCCACCATTTTCGCCGCGAACCGCCGTCATCAATCCCTCCATGCTCAAATACCTAAGCGTGTCGGCACCAACAAAAGCGCAGATTTCATTGACCGTCTGGCGGCTTGCGATCAGCTGTGATTTCTCAGGAGTGTCGACACCGTAATAACAAGGCCCTACTGTGGGAGGCGCTGCGATTCGAAGATGAACTTCTTTTGCGCCTGCGGCGCGCACAAGTGAAATTATCTTTTTCGAAGTTGTTCCGCGGACAAGAGAGTCATCAAGAACGACAACTTTTTTTCCTTTCAACACAGCCTGCTGCGGGTTGAGCTTAATCTTGACGCCAAAGTCGCGAATCGCTTGATGAGGTTGGATAAAGGTGCGGCCGATGTAGTGATTTCGAATAATTCCAAGCTCAAAGGGCTTTCCGCTTTCAACACTGTAGCCTAAGGCCGATGGAACGCCGCTATCTGGAACTGGAATGACGACATCAAAATCAATCGGAGCAGCTTCGCTGGCATCCTGGCGAGCTAAAAGCTGTCCCGCACGTTTACGAACTTCATAAACGCTCTCGCCAAATATAATTGAATCCGGGCGCGCGAAATAAACGTGTTCAAAGACGCAGGCCTTTCTTGGCTGAGGCGTGCCAAATTTGACCGAGTGTTCTCCTGTATCGTCGACCCACCAGATTTCTCCCGGCTCAATTTCGCGAACAAACTTAGCCCCGATCAGATCAAACGCGCACGTTTCGCTGGCGACGACATAGGAATCAGCTCCGCCGGGATCTTTTAAACGCCCCAAAACCAACGGACGAAAACCCATCGGGTCCCGAGCGGCGATCATCGAGCGATGAGAAAGAACGGTGAAACTAAATGCACCTTCAAGCTGACTGAGCCCGGACTTCAAACATTCGATCAGATCCGATGAAGGATACTTTGCGATCATGTGCAAAATGACTTCGGTATCATTGGTGCCTTGAAAAATCGAACCTTCGGCCTTCAACTTTTCCCTTAGAGGACCGGCATTGACGATATTCCCGTTGTGAGCAACAGCGACAGGACCATTAGAAAGATTCGCCTGAAGAGGTTGAAAGTTGGCCATTTGATTCATGCCGGTCGTCGCATAGCGAACGTGACCGATCGCGGCCCGTCCGGTGAGGCTATCGAGCGTCTGATCACTGAAGACTTCAGACACAAGACCAGGCCCCTTGTGAAGTCGCTGACTGGCTTCATCAAGAGTCACAATCCCTGCGGACTCTTGTCCTCGGTGCTGAATGGCATAGAGAGACAAGTAGGCCAAGCGACTGGCGTGTTGATGATTCCAAATTCCAATGACTCCGCACTCGTCTTTAAAACTCTTCATCAATACTGTCTTTCAAATGAGAGATTTTTAAAGGCGCTGGACCATCCCGAGTCGTAGTCCATTTTCAATTCTAAAAGATTCACATCCAAAGTTCCTTCCGGATCGGTGTCCGAAGAAGATCCGGACTCGATTACAAAACGGTGACCGTGGGTCGTTCCAATCAAGTGAAGTGACCGTGGGTCGCCGCCGTGAGAGGCGAACCGATTGCGAAGAGCTTCTAAGCTTTCAGTGCTTGAGATCAGGACTTCGTAGGAGACTTCACAAAACAAAGATTCAGCAAAGCTCATCTTAGCCAGATCGGGCCTCGCAGCCTGGGTCGCTGAGCGACTGAGGCGAACGCCGATATTCTTTGAGATCGCCATTCGCGCCAACGCGTAGCCAAGACCGAACTTACCAACCACACGAGTTGCCGAAATCGTATTCTCTGTAGCCGGAGAATGAGGCCCAACACCTTCGGTGAGCTTTCGGAGCGAAGTGACGAGGGCAGCGATTTCTTTTCCGTTCAGCGTCCCGAAAGCTCGAGGCCCTGTACTTTCCGGGCCCGTGACTTCTCCCATCGCGCCGCTGGTCCAGAGTTGTGGAAGCCGCAGCAAAAATACGTTTTCGCCTTCATGTACGAAATCGCTTTTTGGAAGTGAAGTGACCGTGGGTCGTAGGCCGACGACGCCAGTTGAAGGCGTTGGTGTGATCCCGCGACCTTCGGTTTCGTTATAAAAGCTGACGTTACCGCTGATGATCGGAGCCACTAGGCTTTCACAAATTTCGTTGAGGCCAGAAAGAGCTGCGACAAAAGAGCTCATCACCGGAACTCTTTCCGGATTTCCGAAATTCAAACAGTCCGTAACGGCCAGTGGCTCAAAACCTTTTGCCGCAAGCTCAAGGGCTGGAAATGCAACAGCATCAAGCCCCCCTTCTCTCGCATCAAGTCTCATCATTTGAGGCCGACACCCTAAAACAATTCCTAATCCCCGCCCAGAGTCCTTCAAGCGAATGACACCGACGGATTCGTGGCAATCGGCCGCCGTGGATGCTCCAACGTGACCGTCATATTGCCGAAAAATAAATTCCCGCGAACATCCTTGTGGAGATGAAAGTGCTGTCCTCAGCGAGGCACGAATATCTGCAGCACTTTCGCCAGCGATATCGGCGACACTAGCCACCCGGTTCGACGGCGTCCACGGTTCGAATGGTCGTTCGTACATCGGTGCATGCTCTGTCAAAAGCTCGGGATCGATCTCCGTAAGAAGATCTCCCTTCCAAAAAAGCTTCATCGTTTTTTTCGCTGTGACTTCGCCGATAGCGACGGCTTCAAGTCCCCAACGTTTAAACAATGCTTCCACATTAGAAAGTTTCGCTGGCTCCACAACCATCAACATTCGCTCTTGGCTTTCGCTCAGGAGAATGTCCTCGGGTTGAAGCGTAGACTCGCGCAAAGGAACGCGGTCCAAATGTAGGTTGAAGCCGACGCCACCCTTGGATGCCATTTCAAAAGAAGATGAAGTAAGTCCTGCGGCGCCCATATCTTGTATCGCCACGACGAGATCTTGCTCCATCACTTCAAGACACGCCTCGATCAAAAGCTTCTCAAAAAACGGATCTCCGATCTGAATTGTCGGACGTTTTTTTTCGGAGTCCTTTCCAAAACTTTCCGAAGCCATGCTCGCTCCGTGAACGCCATCACGTCCCGTCTTGGCTCCTGCGTACACCACAAGATTTCCGACACCTTTGGCTTTCGACAAAAAGACTTTCTCGCCTTTTCTAAAAAGACCGACGGCCATTGCATTCACGAGAACGTTTTTGTCATAGCTAGGATCGAATTCAGTCTGTCCTGTGATTGTCGGAACCCCGACCGGGTTACCATAACCACCGATACCGCGAACAACTCCATCAACAATCTTTTCCATTCGTTCGGCCTGGGGACGTCCGAAACAAAGATAGTCTGCGACGGCGATCGGTCGCGCGCCCATCGTGAAAATATCGCGCAGGATACCACCGACACCCGTCGTGGCTCCTTGATAGGGCTCAATAAAACTTGGATGATTGTGGCTTTCGATTTTAAAGGCCACACGCTCGCCATCGCCAAGATCAACGACGCCGGCATTTTCGCCAAAGCTCTGAAGCACGCGCTCAGATTTATTGAATAGACCTTTTAAATGAACTCGCGAACTTTTGTACGAGCAGTGTTCGCTCCACATGGCCGAGAAAAGCGCCCACTCGACGCCCTGAGGCTCTCGCCCCAAAAGTCCGGCGATACGGCGATGCTCCGACTCATTTAATCGGTAATGTTTTAGTTTTTCTTGGAGTTCTTTGTTGTCGCGCTGATCTTGCCCCATTTTTTCTAACTCCAAATCTCGAGAAGACGTCGCCCATCGGTACCGCCCATCCATTCATGAAATGCACGCTCGGGGTGCGGCATGAGGCCCGCCACATTACCATTTTCATTCGTTACACCGGCAATCGCAGCGATGGATCCATTGGGGTTGGCCTGGTACTCGAGCCAAATCTGGTCTCGATCTCGAAGCTCATTCAAACCGCTATCGTCGATCACGAATCGACCATCGGCGTGAGCGATCGGAATACGAATTCCAGAGCCCGAGGGAAGACTTCCACCAAACACCGTGCGACTTCCAACTTTTTTTAAGTCCACCCATGAGTCAATAAATCGTCGGCCTGTGTTTCGCACTAAAGCCCCAGGTAAAAGACGAGCTTCGCACAATATCTGAAATCCATTGCAGATCCCAAGTATGGGCGTTCCGCGAACTGCCGCTTCGCGGACAGATTTCATGGCCACGGCACGCGCCGCCAAAGCGCCACTTCTTAAATAATCTCCGTAAGAAAAACCACCCGGCAGAATCAACGCAGAAAACTGCGCACTGTCAAAGAGGTCCTCATGCCAAAGCCATATCGGTTCTGCTCCCGAAAGACCAACAGCCTCAAAAACATCCCGGTCACAATTCGTACCAGGAAACCGAACAACACCGACTTTGGCTTTAGCCACGACGCACTTCGAATGTTTCAATCAGCGTGTTGGCGAGTAAGCTTTCAGAAATTTTATTGGCCATCGTAAGGGCCGACGCATCGTTTTCTGCCTTCACTTTGAGTTCGATAAATCGGCCCACACGACAAGAAACCACGGGCTCACCTTCACGCTGCAAAGTTTCTTCAACGGCGCGTCCTTGAGTGTCCAGAACTTCACGGCGAGGCATAACGGTCACGCCAAACAAAAATTCCTTCATCTACACACTTCCTTTTTTAAGTGTCGACTTAAGCCGAACACAGACTTCCCGGTACGCTTCTTCGACGCCACCAAGGTCTCGTCGAAACCGATCTTTATCCATTTTCTGTCCAGTGACTTTGTCCCAAAGTCGGCAACAATCCGGTGAAATCTCGTCCGCCAGATAAAGTCGCCTATCGGCGTCGCGTCCGACTTCAATCTTGAAATCAACAAGATCAATTCCGGCGCGCTCCATCGTCGACTTTAGAACCTCATTCACTTTCAAACCAAAGCTTCGCAGTTCATCGAGTTCCGCCTTGGACCGGACCGTTTTTAACATCAGCGCTTGATCATCGCTCACGAACGGATCCGCCAAGGCGTCATCCTTGTAATAGAATTCCACCAAGGGTGCCTCGAGCGGCTTTCCCTCTTCGATTCCAAATTTCTTCGCCGTCGAACCCGCCAAAATATTTCTCACGACGACTTCAAGCTTCACCATGTCCAATTTTTTGGTGACGATCGCCGTGGGTGGGATTTCCATCACCCGATGGGTCGTGACACCTTTTGACTCGAGCTCCTCGTAAAGAAGCGCTGAAATCTCTCGGTTCAAGGCACCCTTTTGCTCAAAGCTCCCTCGCTTTTGAGCATTGAACGCGGTGAGCGAATCCTTAAACTCTTGCCAAAGAAGCTCGGGATGCCCAACGACGTCAAAAAGCTTCTTAGCCTTTCCGTCGTAAATTTCTTTTCCTTTTTTATAACTCATTTCCACAACCCCGCTCGCTCCAGCGTTTCGCGAATCGACTGCTGATGCTTTTTTCCGCTGAACACATTTAAAACGGCGTCTCGCGAAACCAATTTTGAAAGCACAGGATCTTTCAAAACAGCGTCTCGCATGTGCTCACCCGGCTTTAATCCGTGACTGAGTCTTTGTACTTCTTTGTAAGCATCTTCCCGCGAAAGTCCCGCAGCGACGACTTCGAGCAAAAGATGGGAACTAAATAAGAAACCTTGTGAAGCTTCCATGTTTTGCTTCATACGCTCGTGATCAACTTCAAGATTTGAAACCAGTTCAGTCAGCTTAACCGCGGCATAGTGAGCAAGAATAAAGGCATCCGGCAAAATCACACGTTCCACCGAGGAGTGGCTGATATCTCGCTCGTGCCATAGCGCCATGTTCTCAAAAGAGGCCTGTGCATAGGAACGAAGGAGCCTTGCGACACCGGTGAGATTTTCAGCCGTGATCGGATTTTTTTTATGAGGCATCGCACTTGAGCCTTTTTGCCCTTTGGAAAAAGCTTCGGTGGCCTCCATGAGCTCTGTGCGCTGAAGATGTCGAAGTTCAACCGCCAAACGTTCAACGCCACCGCCAAAAAGTGCCAGTGCACTAAAAACTTCAGCCGCACGATCACGGGGAATGACTTGAGTGGCAATCACTTCTGGAGAAAGTCCGAGCCGATGACAAACACCAGCTTCGATGGAAGCCGGTAGCGCCGAGTAGGTTCCAACAGCGCCAGAAAGTTTTCCGATGGAAATTCGCTTTTGCGCCAGCGCCAAGCGCTCATCGTGCCGTTGAAATTCAGTCCAGAAACCCGCCATCTTCATTCCGAATGTGGTCGGTTCGGCATGCATGCCATGTGTTCGTCCAGCACACAAAGTTTCGGCTTCCTTTTGGGACAAGGCTTTGAGAGCGCGCGTGACGCCGCCGACCGCACTTCTCAAGACCGTGAGCGCCTCTCGCATCTGAAGGCTCAGCGCCGTGTCCAAAACATCGCTCGACGTCAATCCGAAATGGACCCAACGCCCCTCGGTACCAACGTTCTCTGCAACGTTTGATACAAAGGCAATGACGTCGTGCTTTGTCGTCTTCTCGATCTCTTCTATACGAGTGACAGTGAAGGTGCCTTTTTCTCGGATTTTTTTTGCAGCTTCGTGCGGAATAATTCCTTCTTCAGCTTGAACCTCCGCAACCACTTTTTCAACTTCAAGCATCCAGTCGAATCGTCGCTCAGGGGCAAAAACGGCTCCCATCTCGGGCTTCGTGTAGCGAGCAATCATGGCGCCGCCTCTTTCTGGTTTTTGGCGAACCGATTCTTAGTCAATTTCTTAAGAGAATATTTGAAACGCTCCAGTGGCCCGGCTTGAAGTCTGGCGACAGGATCCCAACCGATTCTCATCGCTTCCAACTGATCGAGCCACGCAGATTCCATCTCGCGAAGGCCCCGAAGTCCTACACCAGGCCATGTTTCGGGTCCGGCAAAACAAATGTTTTCAAGCCGCCCTCGCGCCGGAACTGAAGCCTCTCCGTAAAGAATGTGAGCCATTCTAATGGCCGGTGCGGTCAGCGCCAGCGGCGACGGCGAAACCCAAATCAGCTCACAGCCGACAAATCGGTCGGACAGAAGGCTCTGCACCAAAAGTCTTTGCTCGTCTCGGTATACGTGATCGACGCGAGCCCAGTAAGGAATTCTTGTCCAAACATCAAACACACGCATTTGCGGCGTCTGTTCGACAGCATCAAGCAGCACGACATTATCGTGAGTCCATGGTCGCTCAATAGAACCGATGACCACCACATGTGGAGGCGTATGAGGAACTCGAGTCAGCGATCGCTCGGAAGAATTTTTCATCCCTCGAACGGCCAATCGATTTCTCCACCATGCCATCAAAGGCTCGCTGGACCCCTTTTCGAAGAGTTCCTCCAAGGGAACATCAGGACCAACAAATTCAATACGGCTCGACTCTTCCTCAGAAATCATCCACACAAGCGAGCGCGTGCGTTCGACATATGTACCCGCAACCGTCTTGAATTCGACTCGGTCAACGCGTCCATCGCTGAGTCGGATGGCGGAAATTTGTTCGGCCTCTAAAATCCTAACACCTGCACCCGACGCCGATTCGCGCCGAGCTCGCGCAATGGCATCCGCGCTCACTGATTTCTTAATGGGTTCTTCCCAAGGAAGTTTGAAATCAGTTTTCGACAGAAAACGCGCACCCGTGTTGTGAAGAAACTTTTCTCGAGAACTCAAACGCGACGAAACAAGACTCCGCGCAAGCGCTGTCGGCCAGCCTTTTTCAAGCGACTCTGCCGAGGTGCTATCGCCATTAATCCCATAGCGAATTCGAAGATGTGACGCGCCAGCGGACGCTCGACGTCCCCCGAAAGCGACGGGTCCACTCTCAAGCCAAACGGAAGCATGCTCCGTGCGAAGAGGTCGACCGTCTTTATCGACAGCTTCGCTTCCTTCAGTCTCCCACGGCAAAAACGGCCCCAGCCGGTCGCCCCATTCAATCTCGCTGTTGAAGGACGAGCCGCTAAGTTCAATGACTACAGTCTTCCAACCTTGAAGTGCCAAAGTCCGAGCGAGGCTGAGACCTCGTGTGTCGACCGAAACAATAATTACGTCAGCGACTTGAAGGGATGCCGTTTCGCCGGATTTCGTCCCAATGATTTTTGTCCCACTTGCTGTCACAACGACCGCCACTTCTCAATCGCATGCCGCACGAGGCGCTGCTCATCAATATGCACAAGTAGCTCTGCCTGTTGACTCGAAAGCTCGTCGCGCGTCTGAAACTGCGACGCCATAACGCTCATACGCTGAGAGACGATATTACCTGCATCAACGATTTCTGAAACTTCATGAACAGTCACTCCGCAATCATCCTTTGCTGCCACGGCACGCGCGATACTTTCGAGGCCCGAAAATTTAGGAAGAATCGAAGGATGAACGTTCAAGATTTTTCCACTCCATTGCTCGACAAGGCCTTTTGGAATGACGTGCATGAATCCCAACAGAAAAACCAACTCGACCGAATGGCGCTCAAGTTCGATATTCACTGCCGCCCAATCGAGCGAAGTTTTTCCCGAAGAAAGAGTTTTCCGCGGAATTACAAATGTCGGCACTCCCGCCCGGCGGGCTTTTGCCAAAGCCGGCGCTTTTGAACTGGAAGAAATCACAAGCCTGATGTCGGCGACTGAGGACTCTAACACGGCAGACAAATTGGATCCTCGCCCCGAAACAAAAACACACCACCGAGGCGAGCGAAGGGAGAACATGCCCTCCGCCGAAGGAGCCATCAGTACACCACCTGGGCCGACGCCCCAGAGTCGCTGGCCGCTTCAACCCGGCCCAACGGAATCGATCGAAAACCATGTTTTAAAATTACGGACTCAACGAATTGAACGTCGGCCGCTTTACAAACAAGCGCCATCCCGACACCGCAATTCAGCGTCTTCAACATTTCTTCGCGCGAAAGATGAGATCGATCCTGAACTTCAAGAAAAGCATCCGGCCAAGCCCAGTCTAAAAGCTTCACTTCAGTTCCGGCGGGAAGAACGCGAGGCAAATTTTCCATTCCTCCACCAGTGATGTGGGCGGCAGCATTCAACCGCTTTACCTTAGAAATTTCGAGCACTAAATTCACGTAAAGTGCTGTCGGCGTGAGAAGTGTATCGAGCCACTTTGAGAGGTCATTTTCAAAAAGTTTTCGCAAGAGAGAAAAACCGTTCGAATGAAATCCCGAGCTTGAGATTCCAATCACGTGGTCGCCGATGGAAACTTTTTTTGGCCCCAGCATTTCATCTTCGTCCACAACACCGACCGAGAATCCGGCAGCATCAAAGTCGCCGGGCTTGTACACGCCGGGCATTTCGGCCGTTTCGCCGCCAATCAAAGCGCAGTTCACGCTGTTACAAGCCGTGCGAACGCCGCTCAAAAATTCTTTCGCCGCCTGAGGCTCCAGTTTTGAAGTTGCATAGTAATCGAGAAAAAAGAGCGGCTCGGCTCCAGAACAAACAAGATCATTCACACACATCGCAACAAGATCTTGCGCCACTTCTGAGTAACGTTTGGCTTCGGCCGCTAAAAGAATCTTCGTTCCGATTCCATCCGTGGCAGCCACGAGGCAGGGTTTTTTCATGTGGCTAAACTGAGCGCGAAAAACGGCGGCAAAGCCCCCGATGCCTGAAACAACTTGATCGGCTCGCGGTGTTTTTTGAGCCGAACCAACCGGTGCCGCGTCGTCGGATTCGACAAGCCAATCGACGAGTGAGTCGCCCGCTTCTACGTCGACTCCAGCATCACGATAAGAGAACTTCGACATGACAAAACCTCGTGCCCCATATGAACCAGCTAGGCCTGAAGATGCAAGCTCTGCCTCTGTCGAACTGTTCGCCACTTCGGGTTGATTCCTTGGGTCGGGGGACGATTGATCTTCTCATTTTTGGGCGCTACCCTGAAGGGGTGGGAGTCGCGGAAAGCATTAACGCTTTGCGCTACACGGGGGTCTCAAGTGAAGTCTTTGGGTCTATCGATGGCGCGTTTTAAGGCCCGAGCTTTTTTGCAGGCCATTGCCACCACGGCGGCCCTCTGCCTTTGTCTTTGTCTTTTATCGCCGGCTCAAGCGAACGCAAACCTCGCGAGCGATGAGACTGCGACCGCAAGTTCCCGCCTTAATTTACCGGAAGGGGTTTTAATTTCCCAGAGTGATGACTCCTACGACCCTTTCGCCGACTACTCGGAATTTGATGAAGCCGTCGACGAGGAAGAAGACTTAAACTTCTTCAGAAACGGTCGCCTTCTGACTTTGGGATTTCTCGGAGGTCTTCGAACTTGGACAGGTTCCCTAGGGAAAAACTACTCGAGCGACATGTCATTCGGTCTCTTTTTGTGCTACTTTTTTGACCTTCGATTCGCACTGCAGTTTGGATTTCTAACAAGTGACCATGTGCTTGCGGTTTCAGGATCCGGCTACACTCCGATTCGGGGAAACGTGAATATCACCGACCTCGGTGCAAATTTAAAATACTATTTCAATACTCAAAACGTAACTCGCGGCCTTGCAGATCTGAACCCCTATCTCTTGGGTGGGTTCTCGCAAATTTATAGAACGACCACAGTTTCTGGGGAAACGGGCTTTGGTAAAGACCAAGCGTTTGCTTTTAATATCGGCGCCGGTATCGAGATCCCGGCCATGCGAAATAAGCTCTTTTTTGGAGCGCAGGCGATGTTTCAATATGTGATGTTCTCAAACGAGTCGAACGTTGTCGTCGATACCGATGAGATCCCGACGGGTGTCACCCTTAACGGCGATTCCTTTACGGTTTTAGGTGTTCTGGGCGTCAATTTCTAAAGGTCCAGTCCAGTCGAGTTCCCTGTTGGGAAGTCCGATAAAGACTGCGTGCTGAATTCAGTTTTCAAACGACATATTAAACCCTTAGCCGACGGCTTATCTCTTTTTTTGAGCGCCGTGATGGCGGGTCTTTTATTTTTTCCGAGCCCTGCATCGGCCCGCTGGGCCTCTATTGAATCAGCGCCGCTTCACATTGCTCGCCATGATCGGACTTTGAGTGTCGCGGAAGATTCTTCTTGGACACTTCGAGGCGAACTTTTCCTTCGCCTCAATAACGAATCGGGGCAAAGCCTGCTCTCATCTTTTGAATTTCCAATCAGCGACAAACTCGAAACCATCAAAATTTCGGACATCGAGATTACGGAACCAAAACAAAAACCCCGAAAATTGCCGCTGACGGCACTTCTAATGAAAGAGGTCGATAAAAAAAGTTCTTTGGAAAACCGACTTTTTCTTCCTGATCAACGCCCCGTAATTCCCCTGGGCCAACTTGCGGTCGGCACTCTCGTAAAAATCAGCTACGAGATTGAACAGAAAAATCAGCGGATACCAGATCTTTTTTCCTACGACTTTCTTTGGGGCCGCGAGTACCCTGAGCTTGCTGGTATCCTCACATTCGAATCAAAGTCACCGCTCTACCTCGACATTTCGAAAGCTGCTCAAAAACATCTCGCCTTGTCTCAAGGGCGGCTTCCCAATGGTCTGAATGTCTGGAAGGCAGAAATTAGATCTCCACTTTATTTTAGACCAGAAAATGAATTGGGCGGTATTCTTTCAACAAATCTCATTCCACGAATCCAAGTCTCAAACAGAAATTCTTGGGCCAAAGTTGTCGAGACGCTTTCGCCCAGGTTTACGCTTCCAGAGTCCACGCCACTTCCAGCTTCGTTGATCGAAATCGTCGAAGCCGCGAAGGCAGTTCCGAAGTTCGAAAACAGAATCAATAAAATTATCGAACTCCTAAACCGAGCCGTCGCATCCGGAGGAGATTGGTCTGATGGCAATGAAGGCTTCACGCCTCTTCCACTGGCGATGACGTTGGCTTCGAAACAGGGAAGCAGCAAGGATCACGCTTTTACGACCGTGGTTGTCCTTCGAGCCCTCGGATATGCGGCCGATGTTGCATTGATCTGGAAGCAATCGCCAACAGAAAAAATTTGGATTGAAGAGACACCCCGAACCCCATCACTCAAGCTTTTCAATCACGTCATGGTTCGTGTCGTTGATCGCGGACGTTTCCGGTACTTTGATCCAACGCACTCGGTTCCCTTTGGTGAGGGCTATTTGAGCGACGTCGCCGGATCGTGGGCGCTCACGTTGAACCCAAAAGGAAAAAACTTCGAGCGACTTTCAACCGAAACACCCATCGTGTCGCATATCAAGATCACGCAAAATCTTGATCTTCGACCCGATCAAAGCATCGTCGCTACAGGAACGATTAAAATCGAAGGACCACTCTCGGCTGAACTGAAGCAGCTTTATTTCAATCGAGGCTCCTCAAACGTTGATCCTTACTTGAGATCACTTCTCGGACTGACTTTAAGAAGTGAAATTACTAATCCCACTCTCCAAGCAAACTCCGAGGATCGAAACGGCCACACCTTTGATTTGAATTTTTCCTACCTCGCCTCTGGCGCTCTTCGAACTTTTGGGCCGTATCGTGACTTTGACCTCGTTCCTCCGGGCCTTGCCGGTGTGCCACTGCTTGCGACGGACGACCGCGAGACTGACGTCATAATGGCCAGAAATCTAACTCTCGAGACCGAGACCCGAATCATCGGCGGCGATGTATCGGACGAGGCGAATACGTCATGCATTGCTCTGGCTTCGTTCGCCTCCATCGTTCGTGAAACAAAAGCGCAGTCAGGCCTCTTTACAATCTCAGATCACATTCAGTTTAAAACTGATCGCATTTCGGCCGAGGCCATGAAGACGCCCGTATTTCGAAACGAAATTCAAAAGTACACAGAGTGTCTGACAAAATCCCGTGTTTCCGTTGGTCCAAGGCCCGCCTTTGAACGCTCCCCCGTTGGGCTCAGCCCCCGCGAGGTGACGGCGCTAAAAAAACCAATAGCATCCATGAACCTTCAAGACGTAAAAAATCTTGAGGAAATCGCAACACCTCAGCTTCAAAGTCTCATCAACACGAAAATTTGGCTCGCCACCCGCGAGATGCTTCGACGAAACACGAAGTCTCCCGCCGTCATGCTTGAATACTCTAACGCACTTCTTGAAACCGGGCGTGTGACAAGCGCAAATGGCGACGCCTTCCTTACAGATCACATCGCAGAAGCTGCGAAGCTGTTCGGCGCCGTCGGAATTCAAAAAGGCGCGAGCGCCAAAACTAATCGTGTTCATGCGACGATGCTCTTCGCAACGGGCCGTCTTAAAGAGGCTATCATCGCAACTCAAAATGCGATGACTCTTGAAAAAGGACAGGCTCGAGACGCCTTGTTTCTTGGGCAGCTTTACATGAAGCTTGGCGATACGTCGAAGTCACAAGAATGGCTGATGAAAGCGACCACGCTGGCCGGCTCTAAATCGACACGCCTAAGGGCCATAGAAATTTTCGCAGATTTACGCCTTTCCCAAAACCGCATCCCAGACTTTATTTCTCTCTACGGACAGGCCATCCGCGAATCGCCGACAAATGCATGGACCTATCACGAGTTCGCAAAAAAACTGCAAGGTCTCAAAATGTGGGATCAATCTCTCGAAAATTCGCGCCGGTCGCTGGGAATTTTGAAATTTCCAGAGGCGAGAGTCTCTTCTATACAGCCCCTGGAATTGTCTCTGTAGATCCAAAAGCGATCGAAGTGGCAGAAAGTCTATCGTTAGAATGTCTCAAGTACACGCGCGATGAGGAGCTACCGTTCCGAATTGCCGGATACGCAGCATTTTTAAAGGCACTCACCGGCGACTACGGTTCGTTAATAGCAACGCAATCCTATTTCTCCAAAGCCATTGAACGTGGTGCGAAAGATGATTGGGTGAAGGAGCGCCTCGCGGTTGCGAGCCAAGCCCTCGAGTCGCGTCGTCCGCTCAATTTTGTTTGGGCCGCATTTATCGAAAGTAAAAAGAGAAATCCTGCAGCCAGCGGTGTCTCACCAACGCCATCACAAATGAGTCCATCCCGCTAGCTCAGAAATGAACGCGAATAGCGCTGCAGCAAGACTCAGCGTTATTAAAAAGGGTGCGATGTAGCGAACAACAATTCTCCAGTGAGAATAAAGCGTTTGAGTCACGAGCGAATCGTCATTCACAAACTCGTTGATCGCAGGACTTGCCTTTAGCTTACGAGAAAGTGCTAAGCAGAAAGCCAAAACTCCAATCGGCAATAAGACATTCACAACCACAGTGTCCCAGAGCGAAAAAAGGGATTGGCCGCGAACTGTCACGCCTTGAAGACCACTCGATGAGAGCGACGGAATTGAGGCGCAAAGAACTGTGACCGTACCAACTATCCATCCCGCCCTCTCGCGCGAAACCTTTAAAACTTCAGTCACGTTGGCGACAAGCGCCTCTAACAAACCGATCGACGCTCCAAGAGCGCCAAGATAGAGACAAACAAAAAATGCCACGCCAAAAAACCAACCCGAATCGATTCCTTGAAGAAGCCTTGGAAGAGCTCGAAATAGGAGTTCGGGCCCGGAACCACCGAGGCTCATGCCAAGAATGGTCGGAAAAATAAGAAGGCCCGCAAACAGCGAAATCACTGTGTCTAAAGTCGCCACACGAAATCCAGCACTTGGAATATGGGTCTCTGGCTTGAGGTACGATCCAAAGGCGACCATTGTCCCCATGCCAACGGACAACGAGAAAAAGACATGCCCCAGCGCGTGGAGTGGCGAATAGAGAGTGAGCTTTGTGAAGTCGGGATAAAACTGAAAACGTAAAGCCTCAACCGCCTGCCCCGTGGCCAATGATTTCACAACCAAAATCCCCAGAAGCACCACAAAAATGGGCATTATGTTTCCAACCCATTTCTCAATCCCCTCTTGCACACCCTTCACGACAATGACCAACGACAAAAGAATGTGGACGCTCGCCAAAGCCAACTGCAAAAGGCCATTGTCTTTTAGAAGTTTGAGGCTTGAGTCGACATTTTCACCAGATGACAGAATGCTACCGAAGGTGAATTGCATCAGAAAGTGCAGAACCCAGCCACTCACGACGGCGTAATAGGAGACTACTAAAAGACAACTCAGCGCCGCAAGAACACCGGCCCCAAAAGTGCGTCGGCCGATAATCCCGACTTCGTCGTTACGGTCCAGCACACGAAAGGCCGCAACGGATCCACGTCTTGTGATTTTCCCAAGCATTAACTCGCCAATGAGAATCGGTAGACCTATCAGCAGAACGAAGGCCACGTAGAGAAGAACAAAGGCACCGCCGCCATTTTCGACCGTCACAAACGGAAATCGCCACAAGTTTCCAAGACCCAGTGCCGAACCCACCGCCGCCAAATAAAAACCAAATCGCGTGCCCCAGAGTGAATCACGACGTGCCATCGCCTACGCGTTCTCCCCACGGTTACGACCCGAACCCATACAGAAAATACGAATCGGCACACCTTGAAGGTCCCATTGCTCTTGAATGCGTTTTGCCAAAAAACGCCGGTAGCTCTTCGTTACTCCATCGGGATGGTTTGCAAAAGCGATGAAGGCCGGTGGCCGCTGATGCGTCTGAGTCAGGTAGTAAAACTTGATATTCGTTGTCGCCCAGACAGGTGCTGGCGCTTGGCGAATGACATTTGTGAAGAAGTCATTGAGCTCGCCCGTCGGGATTCTGATCGCTAACTTCTCTTCCATAAGCGCAATGGCTTCAAAGAGATCTTCCAACCCGCGTCCGGTTTTCGCCGACGTGAATACGATGGGAACGTCAGGAAAAAAATGAAACTCTTCTTCGATCCGGGTTTTAAACCACGAGCGATATTGTGGCTTCTCGCGCTCTCCTAAATCCGATTTGTTAGCCACGACGATCACGGCCTTGTGCGCATCCAGTGCTGACTCAAGAATTTTCGCATCTTGGTCTGTAGGCCCAATAACTCCGTCGACCACGAGCAAAACAAGATCTGCTCTTCGAATGGCATCTTGAGACTTAAACGCAGAGATAATCTCGACGTCTTCTTCCCGCTTTGCCGACCGACGAAGACCAGCCGTGTCGATGAGAACAAACTTTCGATCGTTGTAAACAAGCTCGGTATCGACGGAATCAACGGTCGTTCCCGCTACTTCCGAAACAAGAAGTCTATGTTCACCCAAAAGATTATTGCAAAGTGAGCTTTTACCGACGTTGGGCTTTCCCACCATGGCAAGCTTTAGTCCGTCTCGAATAGTGTGCTCAGTCTGTTTCACCTGCGAAACAATCCATTCCAGCACCTCGTCCATGCCAAGCCGCATTTCGACACTGGCCGCGATCAATGGAACGCCAAACTCATAAAACTCTGCTTTTGAAAGCTCGAGATCATGACTGCGGTCGAGTTTATTGATCATGATGACAAAGGGTTTTCCGGTCTCGTTGGCAATGCGAATGAGATCTCGATCCTCCGGCAAAAGTCCCGCTCGGCCATCCATGACGACAATCAAATGATCGACGCTCGAGAGAAACTCAATCACTTGCTCACGAATCAGCTGCGAAAAAAGATCATTGGCTTCCGTCAAACCACCCGTATCAATGACATCAAATTTGACGCCCCAAACTTCTGCCGGCTCAATGAGTATGTCTCGGGTCACGCCGGGCTGGTTTTTGACGACAGCTTTTCGCGAGTCCGTCAGATAGTTGAACAACGTCGATTTTCCGACGTTCGGACGCCCAATGATCGCAACCCGCGACGTGGGACGATAGGCTTTAAAAAGTGATTCACTCTTTGACGACGACATAACCAAGTTCCTTCAACATTCGCTTATTCTTCGTCCAGCCTTCGCGAACGTCGACATGCAAATCGAGATAAATTTTTGATCCAATGAGCTTCTCGATCGCTTTACGGGCGTCGGTTCCAATTTTTTTTATGTTTGAGGCCTTAGCTCCGATCACAATCGCTTTGTGGGCTGTTCTCTCAACGACAATCTCGGCGTAGATTTTCGTGACGTCGCCCTCGGCCTCTGGCTCCTGAAATTTCACAATCCGGATAGCAAGCCCATAGGGGACTTCTTGTCGAGTGTGCTGAAAACAAGCCTCTCTGATAAATTCCGCCGAAAGCTTTCGAATGGTCTCCGTCGTCAAAAGCTCTTCATCATAAAGAGGCGCTTCCGCTTTCGGCAGAAGAGGAATCAAACGCGATACGACTTCGTCGCGCGCTTCTTCTTCTCTTTTTAAGGCCGATATCGTGATGAAGGGGGCTTTTGTTGCAACAAGCACCGGTAAGCACTTCGGCGCACGCTCGCCAGTGATGAGATCCGCTTTTGTAACGACAACTGTGAATGGCTTCCCAGACTCGGTCGCCATTTGAATCAAACGTGCGGCTGTTGTGTCGGTCGTGTCGGCGCCTAAAACCACCAACACCACATCGGCCCGAACAATCACATCACCGACTTCGTCTTTCAAAAAAGAATTAATGCCAGAGGTTGATTCGATCGTGCCTGGAGCATCGACGAAAACTATCTGTACTTCGTCGTTTGAGAAAAGTCCGTGAATACGTCCTCTGGTTGTCTGGGGTTTTTCAGAAACTATCGAAATTTTTTCGCCAAGAATGGCGTTCATGAGCGTGCTTTTACCGGCGTTAGGTTCGCCCAAAAGCGCTACGAAACCGGCACGGTAGTTTGAGTTCACAATTTTTCGGCCACGGTCTTTAATCACGTCTCATCACCTATCTTCACTCTCTCAGAATTCTGCTGCACCACTTCAAGAGCGGCCCTGGCCGCATCTTGTTCGGCTGCTTTTTTACTTTTTCCTTCACCGCGTGCAATTTCACTTTCGCCAAAGCTCACCGAAACTCTGAAACTGCGGCTGTGAGCAGGTCCGAACTCATCGATAGCGGCATAGATTGGCGTGAGTCCTTTTTCTTCGTGCGACCATTCTTGAAGTCTCGTCTTGTAGTCCCGTTCAAAATCGAGCGCCGTGGTCCTTAAACTTGTGATTTCTTCGGTAAAAAGATCATTGATCACTTTTTCTGCTGCTTCAAAACCAGAGTCCGAAAAAATGGCTCCTATCAAGGCCTCCAGGCCACATGCCAAAATTCGGGGCTTGGCAGATCCACCGGTTTTAACTTCGCCGCGTCCCAATTTCAGTCGATCCTGAAGACCAAGACGAATCGAAATCGCAGCCAATCGCTCTTCATTGACCAAACTCGCTCGACGTTTCGAAAGAGTTCCTTCATTTTCGGAGGGAAATTCGCGCATGAGTCTGGCACTTAAAACTGCACTCAAAACCGCATCTCCCAAGAACTCGAGACGTTCGTTGTCGTCGATCCCGGTCGACACCGATGCATCGGCCCGACGCTCGTTTGCAAACGACTTGTGAGTGAGCGCCACTTCAAGCCAGCGCGGGTCTTTGAAAATATGCAGATTAGCGACTTTCACAAAGACACTTCGCCTTCAAACCAACCATCCATCCGACCCGCCGTCGGGGCAACAAAAGCACCCAACTTCAAAGCGACTTCGGTTCCAGGCTTAAGTGATGCCTCCGTGAATCGCGCTCGAACATTCCAATAATCTTTCGTGATAAACCGAACATAGTCTCCGCGACTCTCTGACAGCGCGAGACCCTGCGCACTCTCGCCAACTTTAATCGTTGCACTTTCATTGTAGCGCGCTCTGGAAAGTTCACGCACGAGCTGAGCCCGGCGGCGTCTAACGTCCAATGGAACTGATCCTTCTAGTGCAATCGCCTTCGTCCCTGGCCGCTCGCTATAGGGAAAAACATGAATTCTTGTCCATGGAAGTTGAGACAACCGGTGGTAAGTGTCTTGAAACTCTTCTTCCGTTTCGCCCGGAAATCCCACGATCAAGTCCAGGCCAACAAATGCTCCAGAAAGCTCTACCGCGATCGAGGTCAAGACGCGCTCGACATCTTCGGCCGAGTAACGTCGACGCATTCGCTTTAAGGTCTCGGTGTTGGCACTTTGAATCGAAAGATGAAAATGGCGACAAAGTTTTGGCTCCGACCGATAGAGCCCCATCAAACGAGGGCTGAGCTCGACAGGTTCAAGACTGGATATTCGAATGCGGGGAATTTTCGTCTCTCGGCAGATGCGCTCAACGAGATCATCCAAACCTTGGACTTTCGCTTCCGAACTATCTTCGTAGTCGGCAATGTGAACGCCCGTAATCACGACTTCTTTGGCGCCCGACACTTCAAGCTCACGCACCCGATGAATAAGCCTTGAGACTGGAATGCTTCTCGATTTTCCACGCGCGAACGGGATCACGCAGTATGAGCAAAAGCTGTTACACCCGTCTTGAATTTTCAAAAACGAACGAGTGTGATCAGCTTCAAGTCCTCCGCCCTCTTCAAGATCATCTTTTCTGAAAATATTAGAGCGGAATACTTTTGAATCCAGTGTTCCTTTAAAGAGGCGATCAATCAGATCTTCGATCTGTCCTTTGTGCGAATTTGCGACCACCAGGTCCGCGCCCGGAAGCGTATCGAAAACGCCGCCGTCGACCTGCGCCCCACACCCGGTGACGACGACTTTTGAAAGCGGCTCTTGAGACTTTATCTGCCGGACTTTACGGGCGGCTTCTTTGGTCGCCTCACTCGTTACGGCACACGTGTTGAGAACATGGACGCGAGGTTTTGAGGAAGATAAGCCCAAGCCGTCGGCCTTAGGCCGAAGACGATTCTCAAGAAGGCCCGTGTCATACGTGTTCACTTTGCAGCCCCACGTATGGAAAACGAAATCGTATCTCGACGTCATGGAATCCAACCGCCACCCAAAAGTTGTGACTCCCGATAAAACACGGCGGCTTGCCCTGGGGTCACGGATCTCACCGGTTCTTCGAATTCGATCTCAAGTTCATCCGAAGATTTGCGATGCACTCGAGCGAACGCACCTTTATGAGCATATCGAATTTTTACTTTAAGCCGCTCACCATCTTCGATCTCACCAAGAAACCGTGCATCTTTCACAGTCACATTTGTTGAGAAAAGGCAGGACTCTTCTCCAACCCAAACATCTCGTGTCACAGGGTCGATTTTAAAGACAAAAAGCGGACTCTCGGTTTCAGTGCGGTCCGCGCGAGTCGCAAGACCAAGACCTTTGCGCTGGCCATAGGTAAATCCGTGGATCCCATCGTGACGAGCCAAGACCTCTCCTGAAGGGTGAAGTCGAATGTTACCTGCGAGAAGTTTTTCTCGGCCAACCTGACTTTCGATGAAGTTCGTATATCCTTGGGTGCCGACAAAACAAATTCCGGTGGAGTCCTTTTTCCTTGCAATCAAAAGACCTTTTTCTTCTGCGATATTTCGAACTTCGGATTTGTTGAGGTGTCCGATCGGAAACATAAGTCGAGGCACAACCGATGGATCAATCGTGAACAAAAAGTAAGTCTGATCCTTCCAGCTATCGTCGCTGGTGACAATCATCGGACGACCATCTTTTCCAGGTTCAATTTTCGCGTAATGACCGGTCGCTAAAAAATCACAGTCGAGCTCTTTCATCCTTGTGACCAGATGATCGAACTTCAGAAACGTGTTGCAGTTGACACAGGGAAGTGGCGTTTTTCCCTCGAGGTAGCCGGCGACAAATGGGTCTATGACAGTCGCTTTAAACTTCGCTTCACAGTTAGCAACGTAGAAAGGAAAACCAAATCGGTCGGCCACCGCACGCGCGTCGTCCACATCAAGACTTGAGCAGCATGTGCCGTTTCCTTCAACGATGTCACACGACGTGTAGTCCCAGACCTGCATCGTGACGCCGACGACATCAAATCCCTGCTCGACCAAAAGTGCAGCGGCCACCGACGAGTCGACGCCGCCACTCATTGCGACAAGAACACGGCGCCGACGGCCATCGGGACCTACGGGGCTTCTATCGACAAAATCAGAAAATTCATTCATCACGAGACCTGCTCTTCTGTCGGACTTGGGTGCCAATTGCGAAGTCCGCGGAGCCTTGTCACAACGCGCTTCAAAGTCTCAATGAAGAGTTCAATCTCTTCCCGCGTTGTCGACCAACCAAGACCGACACGAAGTGAACATTGGGCTTCTTCGCGCGTCAGACCCATCGCAAGGAGAACCGGTGATGGCTCGGGACTTCCCGAGCTACATGCGGCTCCCGTCGATACTGAAAATCCGTCCATGTCGAGACTCATTAGCAATGTTTCACCGTCGGTTCCCGGAAGAAGCAAACTCGACGTCGATGCCACGCGCGGACTTTCCAAACACGTGATCGAAGCTTCGGGAATTTCCAAAAGAACGCGCGACTCAAAATAGTTGCGAAGCTCACGTATTGTCTCGGCTCGTCCTTCGACTTCATCGGATCGCGAACACATAAATCCCAGCGAAGCGATGCTCAAAATATTTTCGGTCCCACCGCGACGATGGCGCTCTTGGCCTCCACCATAAACAAGCGGGTCGAGTGGGGCTCCACGTGCGGAGTACAAAACACCCGCTCCACGAAGCGCATAGAATTTGTGACCAGCGAACGACGCATAGTCCACCCCAAGTTCCTTCACATCAACTTTGATTTTTCCCAGCGCTTGAACGGCGTCCGTGTGGACAAGAGCACCGACGGTTTTCGCAGCACGTGTGATTTCTTTGATCGGCTGAATCACTCCGGTTTCGTTATTGACGAGCATAAAACTAACTAGAACCGTTTCGTTAGGGCGTAGTCTCGCTTCGACGTCCTTTTCGTTCACGCGGCCAGATCTATCGACGGGCACAAGTTCGACGTCGTAACCTTCAAGCTTCAGAGCGTCGAAAGTTCGACGCAAACTTGGATGCTCAAGGGCCGACGAAAGAATGTGGCGCCTCGGATCACCTTTCTTTTGAAGCGCCGACAGCGCACCACGAACCGCCATCGTGTTCGACTCGGAACCACAGGATGTAAAAATAGTTTCGAGCGAACTTGCTCCGATCATTTTTGAAACTGAATCGCGAGCTTCGCGAAGACGCGTCTTTGGACCACGGCCGTGCTGATGAATGGAGCTTGGGTTACCCCAATCCAGGGCCCATGACGAAAGCTTCGTCAAAACGGCCGAATCGGGCGGCGTCGTCGCATTGTGATCCAAGTAAACACGGTCCGACGTTCGGCCAAGCGCTGTCCGAGCTTGATCCAGTGCTTGGTCTGAAGCCGGGGAATTCAGGGATTGTTTGGAACTTCGCGTTAGAGTCGTCATGATCGGTCGCAAAGTAGCACAATCTGGGTGGTTTTCTCAAAGTAAACGAGCCCAAATAAGCCGATTGATCAGGTCGGCCCAAACGCCTCAAATGGCCCCTCTTCGAGACTCGACCAAAGATGGTCCAGTTCAGACCAGATTCCTCAATGGGAACGGCAAGTTGGCCGATAAATTGGACATGGTACCTGCCCCCTCATGGCGCGATCAGTTCAAGATCGACGATAAAATTTTGAAGAGTTTTTGGGGCGACTTCTCCCAAAGCTCTCCAATTCGCGCTTCGGAACTCACCGAAGCCGGTGCCGCTTCATCGACCGAGTTCGTTTTGTGGTGCATTCGCGAAGGTCATTTCTCAGAGGAAGCGTTTCTCCGCTACCAGTCAAAAGCCTGCGATATTCCCGTGGTCAGCGGCTCATTTTTCGAAGCACCGATCGACCATGACTTCTGGAATCGTGTCCGAGATCTTCATCCATGGACGAGCGACTGCCTTCCTCTAACAGAGTGGGATGGAATTCTTTTGGTCGCCTCCGTGTGGCCGACACAAACTTTTAAAGCATCACTTCACCACCGACTTGTGCTTGCAACTCCGACGCAGCTTCGTGAATTTCACAAACTACTTCAGAGTAAATCCACGGCGACCGTGCCAGCGACTCCGAATGTGCCAGCCACGCCGGCTGAGCCTAGAGAGCCGGCCGTACCAGCGGCGCCGGCTGAGTCGGCCGCGTTGGAAGTTTCTTCTGAAGCTGACAACGGCGATCCGTTCGCAAGTCTAAGTCGATCTTTGGGTCTGAGTGAATCCAGCGAAGATTCACCCGCGCACTCCGAGGGCGAGGCCGCGTCCGAAGAAGCTCCCGAAGGACTCATAATCCCGGAAGGTCTCTCGTTTAGTTCGGAAGAAATCTCACGCCTCGATCTGAACCAAGAGCCCGCGGCTGAATTGTCTTTAGAACCAGAACCGGACTCGGCGCCAAAACCGGAACCGGTGCCAGAGCCTATCGTTCTAGCTCCGCCGAAAAGTGCGGAACCAAAAGTGGCACCCAAAGCTGAAACAAAATCTCCGCCACCACCTCCGCCACCTGTCATGCCGTTCTCGCCAGTCGTAACGCCCGATGCACCGGCCATGGTAAAACCTGTCGCTCCGAAAGCGCCACCACCACCTCCGCCGGTCAATTTTTCCCTAGAGAAAAACACGCCTGTGGGTCAGCAGGTCGCGCCCACGAAACCACCAGCAGAAGCGACAGTTGTTGTTTCTGCTGACGACGTGATTGATCACGCGGGCGACGCCCCAAATGTACCTTCGACTTCTCCTGAAGCGACTGCGGAGACGCCAAAGGTACGGCGCCCTCTTTTTGAACCAAGCTCCAGTGAGAAGCCGGCATCTCCCGCCACAAAGTCTGTTTCGGGCGGAGCGGCCGCACCACCTCCAAGTGTGACGCAAACTGGAACTGCAACACGAGCGCGGCGTTTAGAATCAACACCGCTCACAAGCTTTTTTGGTCCGGGCGGACTGTCTCCAAATCCTGTGAACGCAAAATCCGCCGTGCGCTCGGCACCAGCTTCTCCGAAATACTCAAACCACGTCATTTCGCTTGGAAAAATTGAACCGGTTCACCTCGATCAGTGCACCACTGTCGATGAAGCCGGCGCTCAGGCACTTCTTCAAGTTTGCAATATTTTTGAAACCGGAATGATTCTCTTATTTAAAGACGGCACACTTCAGCCCTGGAAGTGGACAGACTTACTACTGTCAGTAAAAGGCGATAGTCCCGATGACATCGATCTTCGTGAACCCAGCATCTTCAAAGTCGTCTTCAGAACCGCAAAACCCTACCACGGCTATGTTGTTACGAGCACAGTGAACCAAAAATTCTTCAACGAATTCAATCGTGGTCTTCTGCCAAAGCACGCGACCGCTATTCCAATTATGATCGATGGTCGAATGGGCGGAATGATCTTGGGAATTACAAACGCGAAAATCGATTACCGACAAAGCCTAAGGCTCATGGAGCGACTTGGATTTGATCTGGCGCGTGTCTTCAAAATGCTCCGCGGATCGGTCGCTAAAGCCAGCTAAAGACTTTAAGAGCGAAGACTCTTATAGCTCGCCCGCCACTCTGGCGGACCAGAAAACTCAAAAGTCCAAACACGAAACTTCTTCGTCCAATCGGCCGTTTCGCCACCGACCCCAAATTGCTCAAGACGAGACGCCCATTCAATCATAACAAAACGTCGTTCGGGTTCGCCCGACTCTAAAAAAATGTCATTCACGATGTCCCAAAATCCAATGGACTCAAGATCGTCGGCGGATTCAAGTCGGTCGAGATCAAAATGGTCAATCGTTCCACGAATACCTTCGTACCGGGTGTGGAGGGCGAATGAAGGAGACGCGGCATCGCTGGCCCCAAGTACATCAGCGACTTTTGAAACAAAAGCTGTTTTACCTGATCCCATCGGTCCTTTAAGAAAAATGAGCTTAGGCTTTTCGAAAAAAAGCTCGGGTGCCGCCCACTCCAGCGCGAAATTTGAAAGCTGAGCCAACGTCTTTAATTCCAACATGGAATTAGGAAAGTTCTTTTTCAAGAAGGCCCGCAATTTCTTCCGCAAATCGCGAGATCTCTTGTCGGTTCGGCCCTTCGACAAGAACCCGAATGACGGGCTCCGTTCCCGAGAAACGTACGAACACGCGTCCCTCTCCGCGAAGCTTTTTTTCAACATCGGCGACAAGCTCTTTGTAACCTTTGATATTCGAAAGTTCTTCGCGTCGGCGAACGCGTGTATTGATAAGAACCTGCGGCATATCGACCATTTTTTCATTGAGTGAAGAGAGAGTTTCTCCGGTCGATTTCATCACAGCCAAAACATTCAAACCCGCAATCACTCCATCACCGGTCGTCGAATGCTCTAAGAAAATAATGTGGCCAGACTGTTCGCCCCCCAAGAGGTACCCGTTTTTTCGCATTTCTTCGACGACGTGTTTGTCACCAACGTCAGTGCGAATGACATTAATTCCGCTCTCGCGCAAAAGTTTATCCAGTCCGAAATTCGACATCTGTGTCGCAACCACAGTGTTTTTCGGAAGTCGCCCCTGCTTTTTCATATGGACGGCGCAAATCGCAAGAATGTGGTCTCCATTCACCACATGACCTTTGTCATCGACCATCACGATTCGATCGGCATCCCCGTCAAACGCAATACCGACATCCGCGCGATATTGCTGAACGGCCTCAGCCACCCGAGCTGGGTACAGAGCACCCGCTTTGTCGTTGATGTTAAAACCGTTCGGTTGATTTCCAAGGACAATGCACTCAGCACCAAGCTCTCCAAAAATAGCAGGCGCTACTTTGTAGCTCGCACCATTCGCGCAATCGAGAACAATGCGAAGACCATCCAGGGTGTACTCTAACGGAAATGCATTCTTCGCATAGACGATGTAGCGGCCGTCGGCATCTTCGATCCGCTTCGATCGACCAATCTGCTGCGCCCCGGCCAACATTGAATTGAGATCCGACTCGAAAACCAAGTTCTCGATCTCGCGCTCCATCGAGTCCGGGATCTTGTAACCGTCGGGACCAAATATTTTGATTCCGTTATCCATGTACGCATTGTGACTGGCTGAGATCACGATGCCAGCGTCCGCCCGCATGTTTCGAGTCAGAAATCCAATCCCCGGTGTCGGAAGCGGCCCCACCAGCTGAACGTGGACGCCCATCGAGTTCAATCCCGACGTCAGTGCCAGCTCCACCATGTAACCCGAAATACGAGTGTCTTTACCAATGACAACTTTTGGAACTGTGTTTCGCGTCGGCTGCCGGCGAAGAAGATGTCCCATCGCTTGGCCAACCTTCATAACAATATCCGGTGTCATCGGGAATTGATTGGCGGTGCCGCGAATTCCGTCGGTACCGAAAAGTCGTCGGGCCTTTCCGTCGTACTTTGTCGTTGGTTCGGATTTCAAAACTGGCGTCTTATTGTCGACAACTTTTTTGCTCATTTTTTTTCGACACCTTTTTCAATCTTCTTTGCTGGGACCTTTTCAGAGGTCTTTTCTATTCTTTTCTCGATCGCGTCGGTCTCTAACGGCTCACTCGGAACGGCGGTGGCTCTTGCGGGACTCAAAACAACATCCAGTGTTGGGGGGTCGACAGATACGACCTTAACACCGAAGGGCACTTCAATACTCTTGGTCTGAATGACACTTTTTATGCGAGTTTTCGGAGCTGTGACTTCTGATTTCGTTAAATCAAAAGTGATGGAGCCAGGGCTCTGCGCAAACTTTTTAAGCGCGGTTCTCGGACCAGAAACTTTGACCGACACTTTTCGCTCACCTTGCTTTGACTCAATTTGCGTGGCCTTCGGCAATAGAAATTCGACATCCATATCCTTTGTCAGCATGAAGTCGCGGCGACCCAAGATCGTCACCCAAAGAATCAAAGTTACAAATAAAGAAACGAGCTTGTAGCTTCCGTTATCAAAAATCCAATCTTTCCAACCCGACGTTCTTTTCATCATGCAGGATTCACCTGGGGGCGATAGCGGAGCCCCAATGCTTCATAGAGCCTGCGGCGCAGAGCCGCGTGATCCAAGTCGTGCATCAACTGGCCACTCTCGACGACGCCCACACGATTGCTCTCTTCGCTGACGACGATAACGATCGCATCTGTTTCTTCGGTGAGTCCGATCGCAGCCCGGTGGCGTGTCCCAAGGTTTTTATCCAAAGCTGGGTTTTTTGAAAGCGGAAGAAAGCATCCCGCCGCAAAAAGACGACCGTTTCGAACAATCACCGCGCCGTCATGAAGCGGCGACGTTGGAAGAAAAACTGAAAATAAAATTTCAGAACTGATCGATGCGTCCATCTCGGTTCCGACTTCAATAAAGTACTCGAGGTTAATCTCTTTTTCGATAACGATCAGAGCGCCCATGTGTTTCTGTGCAAGGCCCACAGCGCCCTTTGAGATCTCCTCAACAATGTGGGTTTCTTCTACATGCGAGGCGCCCGTGAAAAATGGATTGGATCCAATGTGCGCCAGCGCGCGACGAATTTCACCTTGAAACAAAATCACGACGATCAAAAAGAGGTTGTTGAAGAACTTTTCTAAAATCCAATTGAAAGTAAAAAGCTCAAGCCAAATGCTTCCCAAGTAAGCGATCGCAAGGATACCCAGGCCCGAAAGCATCTGGACAGTCCCCGTGTGACGAATCAAAACTAGGACGCGGTAAACAACCACCCAAACAAGAGCCATATCGAGCAGATCGCGAACGCGAAGCTGCCCGAAAATGAACTGCAAATTATCCCAGATTGATTCCACTTAAGACCTACCGACTCACGCTGGGGCCGGCTTACTGAAAGGGTTCGGCGTGTCGCTGGCGAGCTCCGCTTCCTCTTTCTCTTCTTTGTCTTTCATCTCTTTGGCTGCGAGATCGAGTTCGACTTTGAGGCCCGCACCTTTGTCGCTGCGGTCGCGCTTAAGATCTTCCCACGTTGAACCTTTGATCAGGCGATCGACTTCCGCGCCATCGATAGTCTCGAGTTCTAAAAGCGCCTGCGCCATGCGCTCAAGGGCACCCGCATTGTCGCGCAAAATTTGTTTCGCCTTCTCGTAGCCGTTATTGACGATGCGGTAAACCTCGCGGTCGATCTCTTCCGCCTTCGCGTCCGAGTACTCCCGCTGGCTTCCCTGCTGCATTCCTAAGAACACAGGGCCTTCGCGCTTTTCGTAAGCCAAGGGACCCAAATTCGACATCCCCCACTCGGTCACCATGCGGCGAGCCATCTCGGTCGCACGTTCAATATCGTTACCTGCGCCCGTTGTGTAATCGGTGAAAATCAATTCTTCCGCGGCACGTCCGCCAAACAAAACTGCAATTTCGCTTTCGGCCTGAGATTTTGAGAAACTCAACCGATCTTTTTCAGGAAGCATCATCGTGAGGCCCAGGGCCATTCCGCGAGGGATGATTGTCACTTTGTGAATCGGATCTGTTTTTGGAACCATACGATTCACCAGTGCGTGGCCCGCTTCGTGGTACGCGGTATTCTTTTTCTCGTCGTCTGAAATGACCATCGACTTTCGCTCGGCACCCATCATGACTTTGTCGCGTGCGAATTCGAAATCTTCCATCGTGAGCTTCGACTTGTTGAAGCGAGCCGCATTCAATGCCGCCTCGTTCACAAGGTTCTCAAGGTCAGCTCCGGCAAACCCCGGCGTACCACGCGCCACGCGGTCAAGATCGACGTCGCTTGCCATTGGAGTCTTTCGTCCGTGCACATCAAGAATTTTTCTTCGACCAGCGACATCTGGTTTATTCACGACAACGCGACGATCGAATCGACCGGGACGAAGCAGCGCCGGATCAAGAACATCCGGACGGTTTGTCGCAGCGATCAAGATGACACCTTCACTCGATTCAAAACCATCCATCTCAACAAGCATCTGGTTCAGAGTTTGTTCACGTTCATCATGACCACCACCCATGCCGGCGCCGCGATGGCGACCGACCGCATCGATCTCATCGATAAAGATAATGCAGGGAGCATTTCGTTTTCCTTGCTCAAAGAGATCGCGGACGCGCGAAGCACCGACACCTACAAACATCTCAACGAAGTCTGATCCTGATATCGTGAAGAACGGGACACCGGCTTCACCCGCAACAGCACGCGCGAGCAAAGTTTTTCCTGTGCCTGGAGGGCCGACCAAAAGAACACCTTTTGGAATTCGCCCGCCCAGCTTCGTGAATTTTTTCGGATCTTTCAGGAAATGAACAATCTCAACTAAGTCGTCTTTCGCTTCTTCGACACCCGCGACATCGGCAAACGTCACTTTGTGTTTGTTCTCAGTCAAAACTTTGTGCTTCGACTTTCCAAAACTCATGGCCTTGCCGCCACCAACTTGCAGCTGCCGCATGACGAACATGAACATCACGACGATGAATACGATCGGAAGCCAGTTCACTAAGAGCGACTGCATGAGGCCCGAAGACTCTTCATTCTCGTAGTTTGGCGTGATTCCGTATTTTTGCACCAACGCCAAGCCCGCGTCGTCGGTGTTTCCAGCAATCTGGAAGTCTTTCCCACCAAACTCTTTTTCAAAGTCGGGTTTAATCTCACCGCGAATTTGTCGACTCGTTTGGAAGAAAGTGACCGACGCGACTTTTCCGTCTTTTAACGCCTGTTCGAATTTCGAATAGTTAAACTTCGGAATCGAAGTCGGCTTAGCGCCTGTGTAGAGATTGAAGACAACGACTAAAATGACGAGGAGGAGAAGCCACAACGCCATTGCTTTTTGACCGGAACGCATAAGGAAACCTCCGAACCAATCGGCATTTTGCCGTCTTTAGTTCCATCTAAGAGTATCACGTCAAACTTCACCCTCCAATCACAGCCTGCGGTTCAACGAAGGCGATTGGGCCTTAGGTCCCTAGGGCTAAAAATGGAACAGTGTCCCAGCTCGAGATTCAGGGTCCAGTCGATTTTAGCCGAACATGCTGATCCACGAGCCAGACTCGACGTCCAACTGTAAAACTGAGTCGTTTTTGGGGAGTGTCAATGCGCTTGAGCACTTCCTCAATCTGAGATTTTGAAAAATTCCTGATCTGCTGTGCTAGGAGCCAGTGCGATAGAACTCGGCGGCGCTCTTCAGCTTGAAGTTTCATCAGTTCCGATCTGTTTAAGAATAGATGCGCGTCTAGAGGGGACCCGAAGCTTTGGGGCGTCGAATCCCTCGCCATCAAATCCAGTGACCGTGACATCGCGGCCGCACCGCCGGACCTCATTTTATCGATCATCGGGATCAGTTTTCTGCGAATTCTATTGCGAAGGTAGATCAGATTTCTGTTGCTGGGATCTTCCAGCCAATCTTTTTGCGCCTTCATTTTTTTTTGCTGAAGATACGCTTCGATGTCGGCCCTCGACTGCTCCAGAAGCGGTCGCCAAATCGGCACTGCCAAGTCACCGCGGGCCGGCGTCATTTCACGCATCGAAATGAGCCCCTCGGGCCCTGTGCCTCGCAACAGTCGGATCAAGCGGGTTTCAAAAAGATCGTTGGAGTGATGGGCCATCGCCAAAAGTGTAACGCCTCCGGCTTTTGAGGCGTCGACAAGCGCCGCTCGACGCATCTCTCGCAAAGCCTCCTCAGGTTGATGATCTTTTCCCTGAAGATTCTTTGAGAGTTTCGTTTTTCCAAGCGCCGCGCCAGGCTTTAAAATAATCAGCGGGACGTCCAAAGCTTTCGCTATTTTTGAAACAAGCTTTTCTGCTCGGTCACGGTAGCGCGCTTGGCGCGGATCTTTCGAAGCGCCGTGATGAACGTAGGCGGCCTTTAGTTCAAAACCCCAACGAACCGAGAGCCGATGAAGAATATGAAAGAGTGCAACCGAATCCGCTCCTCCGGACACTCCGAGTAGCACCGAGTGACCTGGACCCAAGAGCGCACCGTCGACCATCAGTGGACGTCGCCGGAATACAGAAAACTCAAGCGCCGAGAGTTTCGTCGATGCAGAATTTTTCTGTGGATTTAAAGGGGTCTTTTTCATCAGCTCTACCTCTAGCAAAACACCGAAACACATTGAAGGGGTTACATCTTAAAAGTGACGCTGTAGGGCTCTCGTTTCGCGCGAGCACTCTTCAGAGGCCGCACAAAGCGATCCCCCGCTGGCAGGCATCATGCTCTTAAGCTTTGTGATGGTTTTTCTCCGCCCCATTTTAACGTTTCAAATGTCGATTGTGACCGCTGTCTCGGCCGTCACCGTTGTATTGGCCATGGGCCTCCTCCCAGCCAAAACCCACGCGCAGACGCCCGCAAAAACCGAAGCCATCAAAACTCTTCGCGACTGGCGACAGCGACTCCTTCAAGAGGACGAAAAAGCCATCAAAAGCCAAAAAGAAATAGTGATGTCGCTAGCAAAAGCCGGCGTTCAGTCCACTGCCGAGCTCCGGGCTCAATCCGATATCGAGCCCCAATTAAATGCGATCGAAAATGTCGACATCGAGCGCGTCGAAATGGAAGCGCAACGCCGCATCGTCGATCAATTGACGTTTGCGGTCGATACGAAGTGGTCGGGAGCGGATCTAAAAACATTTCTCGAAGCGCAGCTTCTGGATCTGGCTCTGGTCGATCTCTCGGAGCCGGGTCAAGGCGGCTGGTGGAAATTTCTCATCAAAAGCTCAATCGCTCTTAGAGATTTATCGGAACCTGGAGCAGATCCGATTCGATTCCTCGAAGCTTACATGGCCGAATCGACTGTTTTGGATCCAAAGCCGATCGGCGACGTCGTGAAATCGCGAACCTATATTGGTCGGTAGGTCGCCCGTTGGAACGACAAGAAACTCAAGAAAAATAGCTGATGCCAGCAACAAAGCCAGCCAAAGAGACGACTCCCAAAAACGAAATCGTCAAAAGATAACTAAAACGATCGTTCCATTCGTCAGACACCGTTTTTGCGGAAACGCCACCGCGGGCGCCAGCAAAGCTTTCACGTCTCAAAAGAATTTTCTCGAAAACCGAATCTTCAACGACAAATGTTTTCGTGCGCTCGTCATCCAGAAGAATGTCGCGGTTTTTAAGTAAAACGCGGTCAATCGCAGCGCGACTCGGACCCGAGAAAAGCTCTCGCAAAAGCTCTCTAAGGCAAATGACAAAAGCGAGGCCCGAAGTGAGTGAAATCACAACGGCGACGATCAATCCTGTGGTTCCTTGTCCAAAAGCCATGTCTTTTGTTTCGGAACCTGATCGTCTCAGCTTGAGAAAAGGTTTCGGGCCCTAGCTTTTGGCCTTGGTTTCTGAGTCTGCCGCAGAACCACCAGCCGAGCCACCAGCCGAGCCACCAGCCGGGCCACTGGACGAAGCGCTGGGCGTTTTCGGGAGCACTTCAATTTCGGCCGTCACGCGAAACTTATGATCTTCGACAAACCGCGAAGCTTCTTTCACAAAGTCGATTTTAGAAATGATCGTAATCACTTCGCGACTCACCTTATTCATAAACTCTTCCTTCGATCGCGAGGCACCCTGAAGAAGGAGGTTGAGCGTCTCTTTGGGAAGATGCAGATCTGAAACAAGGCGCCGAATGCTGTCTTCCGTCATGAAGGCTGCGGACACGCCCGTAGCAAGAATCTTCTTAATTGTGTCGCCCATTTTTGAGCTTGAGCCACCGGACGCTGAACCAATCTCTTCCCAGCTCGATGCCGGATCCTGATTTTGATCTTTTGATTTTCCGGCCGGTCGGTTCTTATCACCCGCATCCATAGTTCTTTATCCCGTCCTATTTATTTACCGTAAATAGCTTTGATTCGTTTGTGGTACGCCGACATCATCGCCGGTAAGTTCACGTTGAGAAGTGTCGTCGCCATCGGGCCCGGTACGAACATCTTAAAGGTCGCTTCGACGTCATACGTGCATTTGCATTTTCCTCCGGGAGCCTCCTCGATTTTCCAGCTTCCCTTCATAGTTTTGAAGGCATCGCCGCCAGCAAATTCCCATTGAACAAGACTCGGAGAGGTTTCTTTGGTCTTTAGTTGGTAAGTCAGCGCTTTGATAACCGAAACTTTGTACTCGACCAGCTTCGTATCAGCTTCGGATTTAAGAACTTTGCAGCTCTTCACTTCGCTTAAGAATTCCGGATACTTCTCGTAGTCCGCGGCAATTTTAAAAAATTCCTCAGGGGTGCAATTAAAGTTTTCAGTCGCTCGTGCCTCAGCCATAATATTACCTTCCTTTATTTCTTTTTGAAAAGCGCCTCGGCCGCGGCTCGTTGGCGCTCTCGGTCCGATATCGCCGCGACACCCGATCCAACTTCAAAAAAATCACAAAAATTCGACCGCTCTTTATCCTGAACACGATCTGCTTGGGGCTCACGGCACTCGTTGTAAACTTTCGGGTCATGATGTTTACAATTGCAGCAGACATGAACATCAGCTCGGCATTTCTCGCACTCGTCGCGACGCCCCGGCGGCCCTGAAACCTTCATCTCGTGACGGCACTTGAAACAAACGACTTTCAGTTCCATCAAAAACCTACGCTCGCTCGGTGTGCATCATTCCGTTGGGTTTTTTCTCAAGCGAATGTTCGGCTTCAATCATTCGCACGGTGCCCGTCGCCGAGCGCATCACGATAGAATGCGTTGAAGCCCGGTGCCCTGGCAGAAAGCGAACGCCCTTCAGAAGCGGTCCCGTTGTCACACCCGTTGCAACGAACATCACGTGCCCTTTGCACAAATCCCCTAAGCGCAGCGACTGATCCAGCGACTTAATTCCCATTTTGTCCGCACGTTTTTTTTCGTCTTCCGACCGAAATTTAAGTCGTCCCTGGAAATCACCACCAAGGCACGTCAGAGCGGCCGCGGAAATGACACCTTCCGGTGCGCCACCGATCCCTAAGAGTAAATCAATACCCGACTCGGCTTGCCCTGTGGCCACAGCCGCCGAGACGTCTCCATCACCAATCAACTGAATACGAACGCCCGTCTTTCGAACCTCTTGAATGAGGGATTCATGCCGTGGGCGATGAAGAATCACGACCGTCATGTCAGAAATATCTTTTCCAAGCGCCTTGGCGACGGCTCTGATGTTGGCTTCAGGCGGTGCATCGATGTCGATCACTCCTTTGGCGCCGGGACCGCAAGCAATCTTGTCCATGTAGGTGTCAGGAGCGTGAAGAAACTTTCCGCGTTCAGCAACGGCGATCACCGATGTCGCGCCAACACCGCCCGTCGCACAAATTGTCGTTCCCTCCAAAGGATCAAGAGCAATGTCGACCGCCGGTACATCGTCGGACTCAATGCCGACTTTTTCGCCGATATAAAGCATGGGCGCTTCGTCGCGCTCTCCTTCACCGATCACAACTGTCCCGTTGATTCGAACGCTGTTAAATGCGCGCCTCATCGCATCGACCGCCGCTTGATCGGCCGCTTTCTCGTCACCTCGGCCCATCCACCGTGAACTTGCGAGGGCGGCGGCTTCTGTGATGCGAACAAATTCAAGCGCTAAATTTCGATCCATTTGAGCGACCCCTTCAGTGATCCGAGCACATTCGTGACGGCACTTCCTATCACGCCGGCGGCCAAACTTCACTCCACGGTAAGGAGCGCAGCGTCGCTCGCATATCAAGAGAAAAGCGTGACGGAACCAACCGTCCCGCCACAAGAGGCACAAGATCGGTTTCACCCAAACAAATAAAGGCTTTCAGACGCTCTAACCAGATCGCGTAGCGAATCTCTAGGACGGCTCCGCGAAGTCGAGCCTCAAGTCTAATTTCGATCTCATCGTCAAAAACACAGGGTTTTAAAAACTGCATCGTCATCCGCGTAACGCCTAAAACATAATCACCATGGGGGATGTGAAACGGCATAATTCCAGCCTCGCGCATCCACTGCACGCGAGCGATTTCCATAAATCGAGCGTAATTGGAATGGTGAGCCACACCCATCGCATCGGTATCGAAGAATTGAATTCTATAGCGATGAGAAAACATCAGACGCCAATTTGAAGAGTGTCGGCCGATTCCGTCAGAAGCTTCACAAGTCCCGACATCGCGTCCCCACCGTCTTTGACTTGTAGAGCGACGTCGAGAGCGAACAGAACCGAATCTCGAAGATCAAGATCCGAAGTGACTGAAGATGGCGCGGCATTGTGTCGAACAAATCGAACGGTTCGGCTTGGACCCGCCGACGGCGCCAATGTGAACTGCTCGTCGCCAAGTTGAATGATGGCTCGATCTAAGCGCCCCGAATTCATCCAAAGAAAAAAATTCGTGTCTCGCGGTCCACAAAACCAAAGCGAGAAGGTTTCTCCTGGAGAAAAGAAAGCGCGGTCGACGGCCCGCATGTTGAGCCCGATCATCTTCGGATCAAGAAACCGATCAATGGTCAGTCGTCCGTCGGTGGAAACATCGACGAATTCAAATGCGATCACGCGGTCCGAGTGTCTGGCCAAACTCACTTGAGCCGAAAAAGGCTCAAGCACGCCCAGATTCAAAACAATGGGCTCCGGCTTTGCGGGATCTGGAAGATCGACGTCCGTGATCGGTCCACGCTCGATGGCAACGCCGGTGTGACTTAAATCCACAACGGAGAATGGCTTCCCCCGAAACTGTGCCGCGGCCGCGGCGATGTCGTGCTGAATCCCGGCCGTTCCAGTCATCAGGAGCGCACGTTTGTAGCGACGAGGATTGTAGTTCAGGCGCAGAGGAGCGTTAGCTGCGCCTTCAGCACCCTGACCGCGCAGGGCCGCTTCGGGTGCCAATGGCGGCGACACGGACTTTGGTCTGACCCATTGAAGAAGAGCAGATCGAAATTTTCGTAAGCCTTCGACGATTGCCTGCATCTCGGTATCACACCGGCCAGCGTGGCCCACGTCAATCACGCAATGCTTCTTTTCCTTTGATTCGACACCCCATCGTCTCGATAGAATACGGCATGTCAGACACCATGGGATCACTTCAACACTCAAGACCTCGCCTCCGCCACGGACAGGTGTTCGCGTCGCTGATCTCGACGGATGAAAAGGGCACGATTCTTTTTGAAACAACAGATGGCACTCGCCAAGTTTCACTGCCGCGTTCGGCTGCCATGATTTTACCTTTGCTCGACGGAACTCGAACGATCCCCGACATTCTGGAAACTCTTGGGCGCTCCGAGCAGCGAGTGTCGTTCAAAGAATTCTTTGGTCTCATTCAAAAGCTTCAGACACAAGGTTGTCTCGATGGCGCTGAAGCGCTTCAAACGGCCGCAGCACGGTCTCGAACCGAGATGTTCGAGCGCGAAAGTCTTTGGATCACGCGGCCCATCGCAAGCTTTGATATCTCTGGTACCAATGGCGGAGTGAATGAGCCCTCTGTCTTAGCATTTGTTCTGTTTTCTTTAGGCACACTGATCGTCACACTTTCCTTTATTTTGGGATCCCTCGGACTTGGTCTGGTTCAAATTCCGGCCGAGTTTTTGAAAATCGATGGAAGCTATGTGAAGGGTCTTCTGTTTTTTTTCGTAGCGGCTTCGATTCTCATAACAGTCAAAACGATTCTGAAAACTATTTTGTCACTGCTTCTAACGGGCTTCAGAAGTCCGCTCAAACTTGAGCTGGGTCTTTTTTATTTTGCTCTTCGCAGTCACGACGACAAAATTTATATGGCCGGCGGCCGGGCGCTGGGAACTTTGGCGTTTTCCGCGGTCGCGTCCTCGTATTTTTTTATTTTTGCGCTTGCGTCGGCTGTAGCCCCTCATTGGACTCGCCTTGACGATGTCTTTTGGATCTCAGCGATTTTAGCGCTCATGGATATGAATCCGTTTAGAAAGTCCGATCTCTCAAGCTACTTCAATATCGTCTTCAATCAAAAATCAGCCGCGCAGCTACTTCCCTATTTACGAAATCGCGGGCTTCTGGATTTAAAACCCGGATCGCAAAGTGACGACACTCTAATTTACTCAGCCTATTCGACAATGGCGATCGTATGGACCATGCTCGCCTATAATCTTTTGCTCTCTTTGATCAATCGAAACGACAGCGTGATCGCCGTGCAATGGGTCAGTGCTTTTAAGAATGGACCCATCGCTGAACTTCTCGCCAGCACGCTCTTAGGTGCGGCAATTCTTTTAAGCTTTTTTTACCTCGTTATTGACCTTGTCAGAACAGTCCTACGAAATATTTCTTGGCCCACATCCAGTGAACGGGCTGAAAAACGAGCTCTCAAAAAAACGACCATTAACGTCCTGGAAAATGTTGAAGCCTTGGCCCAAGAGCTAGCTCATCTTCCCCTCTTCGCCGGACTTCACCCCGATGCTTTACTTTTTTTACTTTCAAAAGGACAAAGTCGCAGCGTCCCTAAATCCACACACATCGTCGTCCAAGGCGGACCTAGCACCGAACTTTTTATTCTCATCGAAGGCGAAGTCATCGTTCAAAAACATCACAGTACGGGCGCTTGCGAAGAGATCACGCGCCTTAGGGCGCCCTCTGTGTTTGGTGAGAACACGCTTCTCGCCAATGTCGTCCGCTCGGCCGACGTGATCTCGGCGGGAAACACGCGCGTGATCGCGATCCCACGAAGTGCTGTCGATCAGCTTCTTCACCATCCGACTTTAAAAACTGAGGCAGAAACTTTACTCGACCGCTTAATTTTGGGTCAGCACATCACCTCAAGTCCTTTGTTCAAAGATGCTCCTGCGGAATTAATCAGTCTTTTCTTTAATGAAGGTCGCGTCGTCGACGTCGGAACGGGTCGGCACATTATCGAGCAAGGTCGAACAGATAAAGACTTCTACCTTCTGATTCGCGGGTCCGTTGACGTGGTTCGAAGCGGATTGATCGTGGCACGCCTTCACCAAGGAGACTTCTTCGGTGAAACGGCTCTCATAATGAACACTCCGCGAACAGCCACCGTTCTTTCACGTGAACCGTGTCGACTTCTTAAGATCAGCTGTGAACAGTTTTGGCGAATTCTTTCGCAGCACGCTTCGATGGCCCTTTACTTGGAATCCGTTTCAGAAACTCGCGAGGGCGTCGCATGATCACGGCGATCTGTAAAATCATTCCACTTTTGACAGTCGTAGGTGGCGCTGCGGCCTCAAGCCCAAAACTCAAAGCGCAAATCGAAAAAATCGCCGACGCGACCCGAGTCGTTGCGACCCAATCAGAGATCGGCGACATTGCGAAGATGGTCTATCTCGATACTTTGGATGGTACGCATCCAAGCCCCGAAAGCTTCCCGGCCTACCTGCGAGAAAACCTTAAAACCACCAACGGCGTGGTTCGCGACACATCAAAAGATCTGTGGGGAGAAGGCTATCGACTGACCTACGACCGCAACCGAAGGCAGCTGATTGTGACAAGCGCCGGCCCCGACAAAGTCATTGGGAATAGCGACGACCTTCGCGGCCAGTATCCGTTCACTGTTTTTTAAGTTGGACGTCTTTTAGCGCAGCAAACGGAGACCGCGTCTCGTCGGCTTTGGCAAATTCGGCCGCAAGCTCGGCTCGTTTTAAGTTCGCTTCTTCCAAATGCTCGCAGTCCGGATCCCCGCACGAGGGATAGAGGGGTTCAGAAATCGCCACAAGTTCGTGGACAAAATCACCCGCCTCAAAGAGGCCGTCTTTGTAGCTCGCAGAAGACCCCACGTCGTGCGTGAAGTCGACCGAACCACTTCCGTGAACGTGATGAGTCTCACGGTCAATTTCGGGCTCTTCGAGCAGAATTTCTTTAAATGGTTTATTGAGAGGTATGTTCAAATCCCAGCCGCAGAGCGAGCAAATTTCCGAAAGCGACGTCACCAAGCGCCCGTCCATCTCGTATGCGTTGCCGAGAGGACGAATCGTCATTTCGATTTTGTAGGGAGCGCTGGGAATTAAATCTTTGAGAGATTTATTGAGCTCGCCGGTCTCGCGTGTGAACGAGAAAGAGCGGCCATCTTCGGGTATTTCTGAGAGTCGAATTTTCATAAGACCGGGAGGGTAAGATTCGCGGCTCTCCGTGTCAACCTTGGGTCAATCTCGGGTCAATTTGGAGTAAAAAAAACCGCAGCGACAGGAATCATTTCCTGAAGCTGCGGTTCATCAAGACCACCGCTCATTTGAGCAGCCCTAAATCAACGACACGTCGTTAACTTAGCAGCCACACTCCTGAGAAGCGGTCCAACGATTATGACTTATGATCATTGGCACCACCTCCTTCCAAGGCTCATACACCTGCCTTAAGTGTTACCGAGACTCACCTCTGGGCGCAAGACCAGGCCGGCTTCCAGACCCAAACAGAGTTTAAAAATACCAGACCCGACCAGTTCTCGACTCTGTTTTGTCTCAGAATCATCTGAAACTAGAGGTTGAGTTTTATCTCGAGGAGGCCCCACCGTGGCTCGAATCATTCCGTCTCCCTCTCAGCTTTCGGATTCACAGCTTGAAAAGTTTTGCCAAGCCGGAGCCGATGCCGATGCGTCGCTCGCGTCTGGAAATTACCGAGACGCTTTGAAGGCTTATTCCGCAATTCTCAGCGACGTCGAAAAAACTGGCCAATTGGATTCGTACCTTTTGGCAAAAGTCACTCTCGGGACATTGCGCTGCCATGTAAAGCTCGCTGACTTCCAGGCTGCCGTTGAAATCTGGAATGCTCACATGGACGAATCTCTTTATGGAATCGGTGTCTACGCACTGGAAAATGCACAGACGAAAATTGAAGACCTTTTGGTCTACGACATGCTTTGCGCGTTTCTTCACACCTGCATCGACGGTGACAAAGTCCAGTCGGCAAAAGCCGTGAATCTTTACCTGTCGCGTGTCTGCGAGTACGCGCTGGAGCATGGTGAGCGAGCGCTGATGGTTCAGGCTCTGGCCAATTGGAAATCACATTTAAAAGAAATTTTCGGTGGAGCATTTCCCCAAGACGTCGCGGCCTCTCTCATTCACTTCGAACGCGAATTTGGCGAAGTCGTCAAAGCGCGACCGATTGATTTTCCGCGCGCCGCACTTTGGGAACGCCCGACATCGTTTCGCGAAACATCGACAGTGATTTCAAAAAGAGCGCTTCAGGCTCGAACAAAAAAGAAAAAAGCATCCAATAGCTAGAGGCCTTTCTCTGGTACTTTCTCTGTTACTTTCACCTCGGCTGTTTCAAAGTGCGATCGCATTTTGATGGCAACACGTTGAACCAAAAATTCAAGAGCCACGCCCACAAGAATTCGCGGAATCGGAATCTCAGCGGCTTCATGAAACACGCGAAGTGAAACTTCCGAATGCTCTTTTTCAGAATCGCTAAATTTAAGCTCTCCACGAAGTCCCAAAAAATGCCCCTCAATCACTTCAAAAGTGAGCTTAGGCTCATTGATCGTCGCAGACGTCATTTCGACCCGAAACAGCATGCGGGCCTGGTACCCCAGAGCCTGGCAAATCACAAACACACGCCCTGTCGTGGGCTCAGACTTTACTTCGCGAAAATGATCGCTGATTTCTTTGAGGCGCTCAAAATCTTGAGCCAGCTCGAACGCGGTTTTTTTATCTCGCCGAATCCAGCCCACACCTTGAATGGAAAATCGATCTTTCGGGTCGGCACTTTCGGTCTTTACCGACACAAGCACGGCGCGCTCGTCACGAAGCTTGGCTTGCAGTTTTGTTTTACCCGCCCAGAACGAAGGGCTCTTAAAAAAATCGTCCGCCGGCGCATGGGCAAAAGCGACTCCTGACGCGAACAGCGCCATACCAGAGAGCCTCTTGACGTTTTTCAACAGCGATGGTTCGGTCATAAGGATCAGTATGTACGAAAGAGGACCACTTTGACCTGGAAAAAATCGCTTCCCATGTGGCTGACCTGGTCGCGCATTGCGCTCTGTGTTCCGCTTGTCTTGATTCTTGAGCTCGTCGAGCGCCCCCTGGCTGGCTACATTGCTGCCGCCATGTTTATCGTGGCTTCCATTACGGATTGGCTCGACGGTTATTTCGCCCGCCGTTTTCAAGCCCAGAGCACTATGGGTAAGTTCATGGATCCGATTGCGGATAAAATTTTGGTATCGACGATTCTTGTTTTGTTAATCCCCCTCGGAAACGTCGGCCCTGTCTTGGTTATCCTCCTTCTGACTCGAGATATCTTGATTGGCGGAATCCGCTCCGTCGCGGCGGCCGATCGACTCATTATCGACGCCAAGGCCACGGGAAAATGGAAAACCGGGTTTCAGATGGTCGGAATTCCCTGCCTGTTGATCGAGACGCCGCTTTTAGGGCTTCCGCTGATCGAAATCGGCCGGGCGACTCTGTGGATCAGCGTCATCTTGAGCGTGATCTCAGGCTGGCAATACGTTGCGCTTTACCGGGCCGGGCAAGCCCCGCGCTAATCATTCGCCTAATGACTAATAAGCAAGCATCGGGCGCTCCGAATCCTTTAAAACCGAAGAGCCCTGTTGACAGCGACGACGGCCAGCACTTAGTTTGTTCCTTCTCTCGGAGCGCGGGCGTAGCTCAGTTGGCTAGAGCGATACCTTGCCAAGGTATAGGTCGACGGTTCGAATCCGTTCGCCCGCTCCATTTTGTCGTTTCGGCCTCCGGCCTTCACTGCTTTTTCACATCGCGAAAAAGATTTTAGATCTGGTTGGTCGACCTAGCCGCCTTATCTGGCGGCTGACCTTCCGTCCGCTCTTCGCGCTGTGCGCTGCTATCACGCCAAATTACAAAAAATAAATGCAGCTACTATGAGGTTCTTCTCAGTTCATGGTGGGCGTGCGCCTAAAAGCCATTAACAACAAGCATTTAGCAGTCTCAGTCGGTAATTTTCGAACGACGTATACCCGTAA
>LNDT01000014.1 GCA_001464715.1 Bdellovibrionales bacterium Ga0074137
GCAAAGGCTAACGAACTTGATCTTCGATTGCGTGCGATCGGATTTCGTTTTTCCGAAAAAAGTCCCGACCGCAAAAATCAGTCAACCGATCGAGGACCGAAAACTTGGATCGATATCGAAGGCACTCTTCTCGACGCCTGTTATGAGGTCACGCGCGACGCAAGGCTGCTCTCATTTTTAATGAGTTGGGTTCGTGTTCATGGCGATTACGTCGTGACCGAAAAATTAATGAAGCAGGCTCGAAATCAAGCGAAGGGACGAGGCCCCTGCCGGTGGCTGACGGCCGTTGCTGCCTTCGCGGCGGACAACGGCCAACATAAATGGAAACGATTGATTGAGCGGCAAAGGTCTCCGCTTTTTCTTCATGCGCCTGAACTCGTTCAAAGTGCGATTCGACTCAAAGGGCGTGAAGACTTCTTGGCGCGGCAAAACATTATTGTTGCAAAGGGCTCGCTTCGAATACGAGAAAGTGACGTCCTTAGTCCCGAGCAGCTTGCGAAACTGAACCTGCAATACCGAAATCGATACCTTTACGGAGCCTCGTGGCGCGCGGATATCATCACGGCAATCGAATCCGGTTTTGAAAATCCATTCCAAATCTCAAAAGTGATTGGCTGCTCGTACGAGCCAGCCCACCGAGTCTTCAACGAACATCGCCTCGCCAAAAACGCAGGCTGAGTTTTTAAGTAGTATCCCGGGTGAACGAACTTTTGACACTCGTGAAACACGTTCTCGAGGCGATGTCAGGAACAATTGAAATTCGCGAGTTATAAGGATTTCTGTTAACTTCGCCTTTCATTCAATCTTTCGAAGGAACGTGGTCCGATGCTCGCAAAATCAATTTCGCTTGTTTTAGATGTTAGTAAGTTGCTTCGCGTCCCATCAGCACTCGTCGCCTTGACGCTGGTCTCGGGCTGTACGTATTCCGGCATATGGACACCAGACACATCGCCAATCGAATATGAGATTACGGAAAAATTTTGCGAAGCGCCCTACACGACTATTCCCGCAAATACATCCTTGGACATTGTTAGGCCGTCACCAGACTCAAGCGTAAAAACCGTTACACTGAAGTCCGCATCCAACTATGGATACGACGAGAGTGCCTACAACTTGTCAGATAGCTGTTTTTCGCGGAAAGACAAAAGCTGCAAGGTCGACGACCAAGTGTTTTTCAACTACGGCGGCCACGCTGGCGATTTCCAGATCTCTAAAGGTCAAATGACATTTCTGAGCAACGACGATGCATCGAAATTCGAAATTTTATCTTTCGCAAACCTAGATAGTCTCAACTTAAAGTCGGACGGTGGCGAGTCGGTTACGAAGGCGACGTTGTTTGGCCGGCCTCCCGGCGCCAAGGATGATGCTCAAAGAACTTCTCGCAACTTTCCGCCGGGAACGACGATCTTAATGCTGTTTGACGACCCGGCCTACCGAGGAAAGTATGAGTTCTACAAATTGAAGATCGTTGAAATGGTACCCGGAGACTATATCACCTTCTTGCACCAGCGCCTTGCGGAGGCGGATAGAGATACAGTTCGCAATTTTGTTTGCTCGCGCAGGGCGAATCTCAAATCAGTAAAAAGTCGAGAGCTTGATGAAACGACAATTACACCGGACAAAAAAACTGCTTTCGATTTTGAAACGGGCTTGAACATAGATGATCGTAAGTACATCGGTGCCAAATCCATGGGACAACTTATTTTTGACGCTACCGCTGTGAATGGCGATACGACTGTCGTAGGCGCCAGAATCGCACAGAGTGAAACCGACTTCATTCGCATAGCTGACGTCGGCGATAAGGCTTTGAGCGAGATTTCTCGCCAGTCTTGGCCTGATTTTGATTCAAAGGGAGTATGGAAGTCGGCCTTAAATCTCAAAAAAAATTCGACCTACTTACTCACGCACGTCGATGAATTCCGTACTTTTTCAACAGCTCTTCGCATCGTCGAAATCGATTCCAGCGGAGTCCGTGTTCAGTGGAAGCGGATAACAAACGAACCGCCCACTCGAGTTGTGAAATTTGAAGATAGATCTGTTCAGCACGAAGCGGGCTACGGGCTCGTGACGTTTGCCTGGTCTTTATCGCCTGAATATCACCAAGATTCCGCTCGAACAGGCGCTGAGAAACTCGAGGAAAAGATTAAGGTCGATTTGAAAGGTTCATTATTCGTCGTTACGGGTCTCAGGTTTCCAGAAGGAACTGGGATTATTGACGTGACGTCGAACTATGCGTCGCTCGAAGCTATTCCAAACAGAGTCGACTCGAATTTCTGGCGTCGCTTTAAAGCCTCAGAGCCGGTTCGAATGGGATCGCGCTACGTTCTTGCCACTGAAACCTTTAAAAAGCGCTCCGTCGTCATCATGGAAGTCGTCGGCTTTGTTCCGGAGAAATCTGTGACAGTTCGGTTCAAGCGACTTTCAGAATCTACAGCACGAAGTATCGACTGACCAAATTGAGTTCTATTAAGCGGGCCCTGTGTCAGAACCGTCCAGTATCCAAAAGCACCAGCGTGCACGCGCGCTGGGCTTTGATTCCTTGAGACTCGAGTTTCGCTTCGCACGCTTCGTCCTCGGTCCCCGGATTAAAAATCACTCGTCGGGGCTTAAGCTCAATCAACTGATTCAGCTCGGCCGCCAAGATTTTCGGATTCACATACAAAGTCACAGTGTCGATCGGCGTGCCTAAGTCCTTAATCGCCATGAGGCTCTCAAAAACTTTACGCCCCTCGATCGTCTTGAACTTGGGGTTCACGAGATACGTGGTGTGACCGTGCGCTCGAAGCTTTGCATCGGCTCGGTGAGCGAAGCGATCCGGAAGATCACTAGCCCCGAGGACAGCGACATTTTCTTTCGGGGAATTGGATTTTTCTAGGCTCATCTCAGTGCCTCCCTCAAGACTTCATCTTTACTGCCCGCTCACCAAATTGACACTTAAGAATTCGTTTCATCTCACCGCTCGATTCTAGGCCGTGAGGCCGCCATCGCAGATCCCCGAGCCATTGCCCACGTTCCCATCGTTGGCCAAAATCTTGCTCTGTTAAGGCGCGGTCTAAAAAATCGTTTTTCAGTGGATTTTCAAAAACTTTCTCTCGGAGCCCTCATGACCCCGTCCAAGACACCGCAGAAAAATCAAAACGCTCGCCTGACCTCGATCGCCCTCAGCACTCTGATAGGCCTCTCGCTCTCGGCCTGCGCCTTCTCCGAAAACCCCGGCGCCGGCACTCCCCCGCCAGTCAAAACCAGCGACGTTTTGGATACACTACAGACTGAAAAAGACAAAGAAGTCGCAGACGGTAAGCTCACCATCGAAAACGTATCCGTCACGTTCGAAGAAAACCCAAGCCCAGCTTCCTACCGGATGGTCGTCCGCTGGCCCAAGTCGATTCAACACGTGACGATCAGCGTGAACTCTAGATTACCAGTCGTCGTGCGAAATGCAGATTTCGCAGAGTTCGCCGTTATTAGTGACACTGAATACCACGTCCAGATTATCGCTTACGGAAATGTCAGTTCGTCTCCTCTGTCGTCGCTTGAGCTGACGGCGAAGTCGCCTTACGACTTCCTGATTGAAAAACAATTGGAGTACTCGGAAGCAACAGTGCTCCGCGCACGCAGGATTTTCTTCTTTCCTAAAGGAAGAATAGTAACGAACGGGAAACCATTAAGTATCGAAACTGAGAAGTTGTACGTACCTGCGAAAGTCCACGTCCCAGAAACGCATGCTTTCGAAAATCGCTCGCACATTGTGACACACGCCAGGGATACCTTGGCAAAAGACGAGGCTGATCTCGCGGGTGGCAATATCTCGATTCAAGCAAATGAAGCCCATGGCCACTTGTTTGTTGCTCTAATTGGTGTGAACGGGGTCCAAGGGCCGTCAGGTACTGAAGTAGAGTCAAAGATGGAGACGAAGCCAAGTCGTGACCCACGCGTCGACGCATCACTGAACGGCATCGATGGTGTTGAGACACTGATCGGAACGAAGTGTCCCGTCGGCAAAGGCTTCAGCGAATCAGGTTGCGGTATGGCAAAGGCGTGTACGACACCGCCAACCAGCGGTAGCGATGGTTCGAAGGGTGACGACGGCACACAAGGCGGCAAAGGTGGAAATGGCGGTAGCTACGGGAAATTTGTCATTTCCGTGAAAGATGGACGCAACTTCCTCGTCGATGTTGGAACAATGCCTGGACTCGGCGGACCTGGCGGTGATGGAGCGCCTGGTTTTCCAGGGACTCTGGGCGGCCGTGCCGGCGCACAACCGGGATCATGCTCAGCTTTCCAGGTAACCAAAGGCAATGACGGCGGTGTGGGAGAAGTCGGTAAACCCGGCGACCCTGGCGATCCGAGTAGCGAAGGTTCGTATCGTGGGGACGGCGTCACGCCGAATGTGTATGGAATAAAGCGAGACACCGAGACGAAGAAGGAAGACGCGAAAGCTGAACCAAAAAAATAGGCTTCTCGGCTGAGCGAAATTTTAGGTTGGTCAGCTAGGGAACCGCGCCGACGTGAGATATTTTGAAGAGAACCGTCGTCGAAAGACGGTTCAACGAGACTTCAGCGCCACCTTACAATTACGTACTATCGAACGACAGTTCGGGCTCGAACTGGACTCGTCATCGCCGTTTGATCTTCTGACTGCGGCTTTCGCTCATCGGCGACGGGTGAAATGGCAATAGACTCTGCGCCTATGACGCTGTCGATAAACTTTGTTAGAACGCCAGAGTGAATCGCAAACGAAACTCGACTCCCGTCACTCAGTTTACGGCCTGTGGTTGTAATCCCGACCAGTCGCCATTTTTGATCCTCGCCCTGCTCGAGAATCATCGAACCTGACATTCCCGGTTCGGCGTGGCACCTGGAAACCATTATGCCACCGATGTGCGTTCTTTTTTCCGCAAGACACCCTTCCTCAACCAAAATTTCATTCTGATTTTTTGCGTTTCGTGAGGTGCTTACTGTCATCAGTTTGCCCGTAGGTAGAATTTTGGGATTGGTCGGGCGGTCAAGCTCGGGACCCGCAAACTCTTTCCCTAGGCAACTCTCGAGGCGGAGAAGCGCGAGATCGCCCACTAAACCAGTCGTGGTGTCCGAATCGTAGTCTCCGAATTCAACAACCGTCGCCTTCATGTTTTTTTTGAACTTTCCAGTTTTTGAATCGAGATCAAAAGCGAATTTCACCTTGTGACCAATGTCCGCACCATCGATGATTATGGTCTTTCCAGTTTCTGGGTCTATTTCTTTGCCGAACGCTATGTGGAAATTTGTAACGATGTGGCAACCTTGAGCGCCGACAACGAAGGCGTTACCAGCCATTTTCGCATCTTTAGCCTGCGTCAGCTCACCCACGAGCTTTGTGAAGGGACCCTTCGGATCAACAACCTTGCGACCTGTCGATTGAGCCAAGACGGGCGACGATACGAGCAAGACCAGACCTGTTGCCAGAGCTAGCAATCTTGAAGGTATTAAAACTGCGGTCGTCATTTTGTTTTCCATTGTTGCCCCCGTTACACTTCCTAAAAGCAAAACCTGGACGACAAATCGAGGGCCTCAATTCCAAATGACGAGCCTGCCTGACTAAATCCTCGGTTTTCCACAGCCTTTTCGCGGCGCCTGACGCCCACCAACGTCACCATCTCAAAATGAGACATGAGCCATCTCGAAATTAGTCCTCATTAAAATGAGACAATTAGCCGATTTAGGAGCTGAAATGATGGCGCAAACTAACTTAGCCCGTGTCCTACCATTGATGCTCTCGATGTCTCTTTTGACTATCGTTCAAGCACGCGCGTCATCGTCTCGACCCATCGAGGTCAAAAGTGATCCCTACGGTGTTGGAAACCCGACCCATTATTCAATTATTCGCGGTTCATCTCGCGTTACGTTCTCTCACCCATGCGCCGGACAATTTAGACGTGCTGAAATCGTGGTTCGCGAAAAATCAGGAACGAAACTGACTAGGTTTCTCTTGGCAAGAGACGGCAGATCGTATCAGCCGACCCTTCAAATCGATACACCGTTTGAAAAGCATTTTTCTTTAATTCAGGATGACCTTTGTAAGGACCCGACCGACCCCGGACCGTTGGAATATGTTAAAATTTTGGGACCTAAAGTTGATGAAGGCGCCATCATCGCAAAAAAACGTGATGAACTTGTTAAGGCTGGCTTCTTCGATCGATCCTGCTTCGCCTCGAACATAAAACAAGAACATCGCGACGCGATCATGAACGCAGCCGCAGACGTCTTCGCGACGGAGACCCAAGACGGCGCGCCGGAGCCAAAGTACCTTCGTTGCCTTGAAAAAAATGGATTCGCTCACGAATCTGGAATTGTCCAATCTTTGATAAAGCAGTCGATCACCAAGCCACACCCTCGGTCCCGACTGCGACTTGCTTGCACTTCAGATCAGAAGGCAAAGCCAGCTGTTTTTGATGAAGAGGCAAACGTCATTACTATACGTACCAGGCAAAAGCCGAATCGTAATAGCTATGGAAAAATTATTTTTCACGAGGTTCTTCACCCAATTCCAATTCGCGATGGATATATTCTGGCAACAGCAGAAGAGTGTTGCTCGAAAGGCGTTAACTGCGATGCGCTCCGCGCGTACTCAGCCCAGCGTCAAAAAGGTGAAAAAACCACGACCGCTATGGAATTGGTTGATTCGAAATATTCAGTGCCAAGTTCCATTTCGAGTATCCTTGCCGGTCCGATAGCAGATTCAATGGTTTTCGTAGCGCCCAATCCGACGATAATCGAAAATGAACGCTTCTCGCCTCTGCCACAAAGCGAAACATCACAGTGCACCGCCATGTCCGAACAGAATTGCAAGAAGGCGCTCGAAGATACAATCGCATACGTTGAGGAGCTTACCTGCAAAGCACCTAAGTCGTCTAAGCCGAAAGATAAGAGTGCTTCAAGAATCCTAGAGGTAATTTTACCTAGCGCGCATGCCTCAATCAATTGTGATCCTGGATTCGGACTCCAAATTGCCAACCTCATAGAAGCACCGGCGGCGATTCGAAAAAGTGAAAAACCAAAGACGCTGGACGAATTAGCGGAAAACATTCCTCAAACCTCGCCAATAAGCTGGGATGTGGGTGAGGTGCAGCCGGTTCCGGTGCGGCTGGCGGGGGACAACGAAACTCGAACGAATGCGAGTACGCCGGAAAGAATTCCGACGCGGACGATTGCTTCGGTCTCGCCACTTCCAGAGCCGAAGGCGCAAAGACAACTGGGTTCGATGAAAAATCGAACGGACGTCAGCGCGGGTCGCGCGACGGCGATCATTGATCCGATCGAAAAAGTCGCGCGTGAACTCTCGGCACGACTGACTCCTGAAGTTCTTGAGCTGAAAAAAGTCGATCGCAATGAATTGTTTGCCAAAGACTTTAAACCCAAGACCGCGACGCCTCAATTTATGGTCGTAAGCTCTGTGAAAAATCCAATCACGATCGCGGATGTAGGTGATCTAAAGAACATCGGCTTCGCGAATCCGTTCGCAAGTTCGGGAACGAACTCCAGCGCAAGTTCGGGTGCGAATTCGGCAGCAAATTCAGGAGCCAAATCCGGATCTGCCAAAGGCGAAAAAACCGGCCTCGGCCAAAGATCAGCCCTTGGAAAACCAGCGATCGAAGAGTCTCGTACCACCGACAAATCGCGACTTGATAGCGCCACCGTCTTTAGCGTCGGTACAAAACCAAACGCACAAATAAATGAGCCCTCGACTCCGGTCCGTACCGCCAGCGCACCCGTGGCGGCGAACAGAACAACAACCACGCCGACTGCGACCAATTCCACTGCGACCGTGCCGGGTAAAAACAAACCTGCGCGAAGTATCGCCTCTTCAAAAACGCAGGAAGAATTCAAAGCCATGGAACGAATGGATCTTGTCCGCTTTATCACCAGCGGTTTCCGAAACGTGTCGCCCGAGCTTGAGAATCCGGCACTGGCCGAGGCTTTGGTGAAAAATAAAATCCAAATCCTTGATCACGAAAATCGAAAAATCGGATCAATGGCGCCTGAAATGACCTTCATTTACCGATCCGACCTTGGTCGATTGGTGCAAACTCGAGTCGACCGAGCTCGCAAATGATCCGGTTCTTTCAGCGACAAAAAAAGTACTCGCTTTTTACGCTGGTTCTGATCGCGGTGACCGTGGGTACGATCGTTTACGTTCCGATGTCGTTGGTCTTAGACTTCTATGACCGCGTCGATGAATTCACCGTGCAGCGTGAAAAACGCCTCACTCAGTATCTTGGCATCAGCCAATCCCTTTACCGCGCCGGAGCCGACCAAGACCTCACGGCTCTCTTAAAAGAAGTTCGCGACCAAGGCGACATCAGCTACTTCGTTATCTACAAACAAGGCGAACTCGCCTACGCCGAACCCAGCGACAATGCCTTGGCCGCAGGTCATACCTTCGAACAACGAGCCCCAACGGCTGGTCAAGACCTCATCGACGAATCGCGAAGCGAACGAAGCGAGTTTTTGTCCGATGATATTCTTCTCACAATAGGAATCGACAAACGAAAGTCCGTCATTTTCGATGTCATCTTCGGCACGACCATTTGGAAAGGTGTGCTTCAAGATATCTTCTCAATCATCGCTATGGCGGCGTTCGCGTTCTGGGTCCACACGCGTGATCTCACTCGGCTTAAAAAAGAAATTACACGTTTTGGTCGAGTGACTAGCGATGTGAATCCAAAACGCTCGCTTTCGGCCGAAGCGGAAGCCATCGTCGCGGGCTTTCAAGGTTACGCTTCTTCTGAAAAAAACCTAAAAGACAAATCCGACCGATTGTCGGCCCAGGTTTTACCGGCGCTAAAACGCGAACTCTTTAGCGGAAAAGCCCCGCCCTACACTTTCAACTGCACGCTTGTCAGAACCGATATCAATGGCTTTAGCCAAATCTTCAATTCCCCCTACCGGGACCGCTTTGCGAAACACATCGATGACTTCTTCATTGGACTCACCGAGATTGTGTCGCGATACGAAGGACTCATCTACGAATTCGTCGGTGACGAGGCGATTTTCTACTTCAAAGATTTTGTCGAAGAGGATTATCAGGTTGAAGATCAACTGGGACCTTCGACCTCAATTAACCGCGCTTTGGATGCCGTGCGCGACATTCATTTGCTTGCAAGCGATATCAATACAAGAACGCAGCTTGAAGGTCACCGCTTCACTGTGAAGTCGGCGTTCGCTCACGGAACGCTCCGCTTCGGACAACAAGTCGATGGCTTTAGTTTATCAGGTGGCGTGCTGATTGAGACCGTTCGAATTTTGTCGACCGTCACGGACAAAGCCGAAAGCCATCTCTACTTCGCCTCAAGACACACGCCGTATCTCAGAGACGATATTCAAACTGAAAAGGTCGGTCTCTTTAGCCTTAAAGGCTATTCGGAAGATGTGGCCTTGGTGCGCTGGCTCAGCTCCACGCCCCTCTCCCACCACATTGCCAATGTCGCCTCCGAGAGCGGCTTGAACACTAAATTCGACTTCGTCTCGCAGCATCGAAGCGACTTCAGTCTTGAGACAATCATCAGCAGTGCCGCGGCGGCCAGAGATGGTTGGTCGCTTCAAGATCATCTTCGACTTGTGCACGCTCTTCGCACGATCAATGTTTATAAACCTCACCATCCGCTGGGGGAAACGATCAACGATTGGCTGCGTTCGGCACGAGCGCTCGCTCCGCTGAACCCTGAATGGCATCGTCTGGTCTCTGCGATTTTGATGATCTTCCCAAATCTTGTTCCTAAGTCTGCGCTCACGGAAAAAGATATTCTGGAGCTTGAGAAGCTGCTTGATTCCGATGATGCAAGAACAGTGGCCAATACGATTTCGGTTCTGACTTTATATCAGGTCGAATCGAAAGTCCGTCCGCTCACTGCACTCTTTGCCAGCGAAAATAATCGGATTGCCGCCAACGCCATCATTCACGAAGGTTCCCGCGAACTTTCAGACAGTATTTTGACTAAACTCGATCAGATGATTTTTTCGAACGACGAAGCCAGACGCGCTTCGGGGCTCTATGCTCTTGGAGAAATCGCACGACTTCTTCGAAGCCGCGATCCTGTGTACTACTCGACTCGAATCGATTTTCACAAACTAGTCGCGCGAATACAAAACTTCACGACCAGCACAAACGAAAGCGTCGCCACACAGGCGACGCGAGCTTTGGCTAAAGCTGAAATCGCCACCGAGACATTCTCGGCGGCGGCTTAAAGATTACGACTAAACGCGCTCGCGTTTTTCCCACGGACCACGACGTTTTGGAATAGCCGCTCCGCCCAGAGCGACATCGTCGCCGCCATTGTCACGACCACGTCGCATTGGGGCGCCAGTGCTTTTCGTCGACTTACCGAAAGGCTTTGCCGATTTTTTACCAGCAGCTTTCGATTCGCCCGAAGCCGCAACGCTGTCTCGCAATCGAGGCGCTACGTCCGCTGTTGTCCAAGAGTCATCGCCTTCGCGGCTGGGGCGCGTGTAGCTGCGCTCAGCACGAGGTCGCTCGGACCGAACCGACGAAGGACGCTCGGCTCGTGGCGCCGAAGGTCTTTCAGCTCGCGGCCCTGCAGGCTTGTCCATACGCGGCCCTGCAGGCCGACGGAACTCCCCTTGAGGCGCTGCTTCGATACCGCCACCGCGTGGCTCAATACCACCACCGCGTGCTTCAATGCGACCCGCGGGTCCTGCTGAACGACGATCATCGCCGCCCCGGCCCCATGAAGGACGAGCACTTTCATAGCGCCCGCCGCGGTCATTGCGATCGCCGCCGCGATCCGAACGGTATCCACCGCCGCCGCTGCGTCCGCCGCGCTCGTAACGATCTCCACCACGTCCGCCGCCACTGTAAGGCGAAGACATCTGTTGATCCGCACGAAGCGCTTTGATCGTTGGACGACTTAAGAGAGCAGGGTTCTTCTTTTCCAAAATACGTGCGGCCAGTGCTGCGAGCTGCGGAAGAACCGCTTCGTCCACGGGCTGCATCTCCTGAATGAGTTCAGCAATAATCTGGTGCGACGAATTCTTGTCGTTAAATTCAAGCGGAGTTTTAAACAAGGCTTCAACTTCACGACCCAACACCGCTCGTGCGATATCGCCTGGCTCTGGTACAGCAACGTGCTCAAGCTGAATACCGAGTTTTCGCTCGAGCTGACGCAAGATTCCCATACGCTTTGGCCAAACGAACGACAGAGCGATACCTTCTTGTCCCGCGCGGCCCGTTCGGCCGATACGGTGAACGTACGATTCGTCTTCGCGAGGAATGCTCATGTTCACGACATGAGTCAGACCTTTCACGTCAAGACCGCGTGCCGCAACGTCGGTCGCGATAACGATCTTGATCGTTTTTTTCTTCCAAGCAGCAAAAACCGATTCTCGGTCGCGCTGAACTTTATCGCCATGAAGTGAATCGACTTTGAAACCTTCGTGCTTCAAAGAAGATTCTGTTTCAGCGACTTCGGCTTTCGTCTGACAGAAAATCAGGCCGTAGAAATTTTCATTCACGTGAAGGTAACGCTTCAACGCCTCAAGACGATCTTCTTCGAACGTCAGCATGTACTGCTGACGAATCAAAGGCTTCTCTTCTTGGCCGCGAGCATCGATCATCTTCGCGTTTTTGATATAGCGAGATTGAACGCGCTTGATGTCGGCACTCATCGTCGCCGAGAAAAGCCATGTGCAGTGTGGCTCGGCTCCTTCATCGCGGTTTGAGAACGACTGAAGAATCTGATCCAAAGCTTCGCGGAATCCGACCGAGATCATTTCGTCGGCTTCATCCAACACAAGTGTGCGGATTGTTGTGAGATCAATCGCTTTTCGCGTCAGCATGTCGATCAAACGACCCGGAGTCGCCACAACAATGTGTGGACCCGACTGAATACCTTCAAACTGACGGCGATACGAATCACCACCATAGATACTTAGAACACGAATGCGTTTTGCGTCGCCCATTTGGCCAAGAGCCGTCGCGACCTGCTGGCAAAGCTCGCGCGTCGGGCAAAGCACCAACGCCTGAGGCTTACGAATCGAAGCGTCGATGCGCTCGATGATTGGAATACCGAACGCGGCCGTTTTACCGGTTCCTGTTCGTGCAAGAGCTACGAGATCGCGGCCATTTCCTTCACGAGCTTCGAGCAAAAGTGGCAGACACTGAAGCTGCACTTCGGTCGGCGTCGTGTAGCCGATTTTCTTGAGCGACTTCATCACGAGCTCGCTCAAACCAAATTGATCGAAACCATTAACGACAGGACTAGAGACTTCCGCCGATGAAACATCGGGTGACACATCAGACACTGGGGGATCCTTTCGCTGGCATTGCCAGCAACAAACCATCGACTTTGTCGACGGAAGGAAATCAAACCCCCGGTGGCTCCGCGCCGACACCCCAAAAAGAATGTGTCGGCAAAAAAGTGAGCGCGAGGAGGCGCTTCCGAGCGGCCACCCTGCTCGCAGCGTGCAGAAAGGTCAAAGGGTCTCTTCAATCAAAGCTCAAACCCCTCTAATTTCGTGGAAAAAGTGCCCAAACGACTTTGGACGCGACACTTTCTAAACCGTGACCGTGGGTTGAGCTAAAGATCGAAGGGCCTCGAGGGGGGCTTTTTTCGAGGGGGTTCTGATGAGTCGCTCCGTTTTTTTCGCGGTTTCTCTTATTCTTGGCTTCGTTGCAGCGCCTGCAGCGAATGCGATGACCTTGCACCACTCGGAAGACTTTTTAGCTTCGCTTCATCGGCAATCGCGAATTCAAGCCCCCAGACTTCACATGGCCGCAGGAAAGACGAGAATTGCGCACCCGTCAGTGCTTCAAGATCTTGGCATCATCGGCGGAACCGCCTCGGCCATGTACAACAGCTTCACGAACACTTTGGTCCTTCAGCCCGAGATGACGATTTTTGATGAGGCCTTCAGCGGTGTTCGTCTTCGTACAATGCCTGAACTGCACCAAACCAGCGGCAGCTATTCGAGCACGAACGCCGGAATCTTGTTTCACGAGCTTTCGCACGCCGAGTGGGACTTTTACGTCGAAGAAAAAGTCGAAACCTACGACCGCGAACTGATGAAAGTGATGGATTTAGAAGTTCCCAAGATCGCTCGCGCGGCGAAGCTTTCTTCTCTTCAGACATTTCCCTTAGCTTCGGAAATTTTCGCTTATTACCGCGAAGACCTGATCTCTGCCATTTTGAATGACACTAACGAAATTAAACTCGCCAGCGGACTTCACCCTGACACGAATGCTTGTTCAAAAGTGACAAAGCGACCGGAAGTCTTGCGAAATTTCTCACCGTCGTCGCTCTCTTACACGGACCGTGCTTTTTTAAGGTTCGCGTACGTGAATGGAAAAGACGTCGATCTTGAGCTCGCACCCGAATCGCAAAAGCTCATCAACGAAGCGCTCGCAAAACACGCTCGAGCGACCCTTCGGTTTCCGGAAAACCGAATCGAGCTACTCGCGATTCTAAGCCAAGACCGCCGTCTTCAAGCGGCCGTCACGGCTTGTCTCTCAAACTAGCAAGACAAACTGAAGACGAAGAACGCTGGCAGCACTCCGGCGATTGACCTAGATGCCGGAAACAGAGAAGGTCGCCTGCATGAAATTCTCTCGAAAAATTCTTCTGCTTGGGTCCGGAGAGCTCGGTAAAGAGCTCGTCATTTCTTTAAAACGCCTCGGCCAGACCGTCATCGCGGTGGATCGCTACCCAGGTGCTCCGGCGATGCAGGTCGCCGATCACTTCGAAGTGTGCGACATGCTGGACGCCAGCGCCCTTGAAGCGATCGTCACTCAACATAAGCCCGACCTCATCGTCCCCGAGATCGAAGCGATCCGAACAGAAAAACTGATCGAATTCGAAAAACGTGGTTTTACAGTGATTCCCACCGCCGAAGCTACGCACCTCACGATGAATCGAAACGCGATTCGCGATGTCGCTGCCAACGAACTCAAACTTAAGACCGCCAAATTTCTGTACGCAGAGAGTGCCGAAGAGCTTCAAGCAGCGTCCGACAAAATCGGCTACCCGAACGTGGTAAAACCCGTGATGTCGTCGTCTGGAAAAGGTCAGTCGGTTGTTAAAAACAGAACCGATGTGGCCAAAGCTTGGACCTACGCTTGTGAAGGTATGCGCGGCGATAAAAAGCGAGTGATCGTCGAGGAGTTCATAAAGTTTGATCTGGAGATCACGCTTCTCACGATCAAACAGCGAAAAGGAAAGACACTGTTCGTCGCCCCTATCGGTCACCGGCAAGAGCGCGGCGACTATCAAGAGTCATGGATGCCTGCAAAGATGACGCCGACTCAGCTAAAGAAAGCCCAGACAATCGCAAAGAAAGTAACGGACCGCTTGGGCGGCGCAGGACTTTTCGGCGTCGAATTTTTCATCTCGAAAAAAGGCGAAGTCTATTTCTCAGAACTCTCCCCCCGACCCCACGACACCGGCATGGTCACGCTGATCTCTCAAGACCTCACCGAATTCGACCTCCACGCAAGAGCCATCCTCGGCCTCCCAATTCCGCAGATTAAATACTTCGGCCCGTCCGCGTCCGCCGTTGTCCTCGCTACCGAAGACTCAAGCGAGACAGATCGCCTCGAGTTCTCTGGCATAGAGAAAGCGCTCGAGATAAAAGACGTCGACGTCCGCGTTTTCGGAAAACCGACCATGCGCCCCTACCGAAGAATGGCGGTTACGTTGGCGAGAGCAAAAACGACAGACGCCGCACGAAAGCTCGCTGCTAAAGCCGCAGCTAAAATCACAGTCACTAAAGCAAAAAACTGATCTTTGGGTGGAGGGTCGTGACGCCTTCCCTCTTTCCGCGACGCAGGCATCCTGGCCTTCGCCGCATCGGCTCGGCCTTCCGGGCCTCGGCCCGCGCTTACGCGGGCTTCCCGATTCGGAGGTCGCGGAAAGAGGGAAGGCGCCCCGATCCTCTCAGCGGATTCGGTTCAGTTTTTTGCTTTAGCGATAGTATATCCAGCCGTCGATCAGGCGGGGCATCGGCATTTCTACCGAGAGGTTTAGTTCGGAGCCCCATGTCGGATTCGAGAATTCCGAAATATACTCGCGCGCCAAAGATTCCGATCCCAGCGGTATCATCGACTGCACGAGTGTCGGAACTGGTGTTGCAATAATAAAGTCCGAGCTTGTGTGACGCCGGCGGAGTTCGGCGCGGAAGACTTTGTCTTGTTCGGCGACCTTTTCAAAGCCGGTGTATTTGGGGCGCGCGGCCAACGGGAAGTGTTGTTGATATTGTTCGAGTTTGGAAGATTCGGAATTTCTTTTACCCACGCGACGGTCGTTCCAGAGGTCGCAGCCGATGGGATCTAGAAACCAGCTCAGCATAATTTCTGGTGTGTACTGAAAAAATCCCGGGGCGGCGTCTCTTCCTTGAAGTTGAAAATGCCGATACCAAGCTGCGATTTTTTCTTTTTCAAAAAGATCCCACACAGACCTCAAATAAGGCGACTCCCCAGGCACGTAGTCCTCGGGAAGCCTTTTAACGATAAAGTTCTCGCCACTTCCAAGAACACAAAAACCATCGGTCTGATCGGCCAACCACATCGTGGTCAATAGCTGAGGACTCACACACTGCGTGCGATCGGCGTAAGCCAGTGCTTCGGTTTCCCAAAACTTCAGTAGATCGAGGTCCACGAATCGAATTGTAAGACCCAACTCGCGACCGACCCGCTCGGCCCACTCGACATCGTGACGGTTGAGATCGTCTTTAAATCGTAAGGTTGAGACACGAATGTCGATTCCTGCCTCAAGAAACGATCGAAGAGCGACTTCGCTATCGACACCGCCCGAGAACATTTCCTAAAATTGAAGGGAAGCCTTTGGGTGCGCCCGTACCGAATAAACCACTTATCTTCGGCCGAAGTCCTCAACGAAAAAGGCACCTCTACACCGCCAAATTGATTCGCATTCGAGTAACCAAACTCGAAGTGATTCTCAAAGCTTAACTGAGTTGGCCGGCCCTCCAGCACTCTCATTCAAAACTCTTCATTGCGATCTACGGTCACGCTTGACTGGAAAGTTGTCAATCGACTCTCCATCTCGCTAACCGGAAATTCGGCGCTCGCTGTCTCATACAGCGGAGGATCCATGCGCCGAAACATCAATCCCGAAGCCCGCCGCCCCTTCGCTTTTGACATTCTAAATGCAGCAATTTTACTGGTCATCGTATGGGGTGCCTTCTCCCTGTCGGCGGCAAGCACAAGCTCTGTCACTGATTTCGAGTTCAACGATCCCATCCTCGCCGATACCGGCGAAGAGCTGATGCTCGCGTACCGACCAGAACTCTTGGCCGACGACACCTTGCCTGCGACCGGATCTTTGGAATAAGGTCTGTGTCAGAAAGCGCACGCCCAACTCCGCGCTTTTTTCAGCGTCAGGAGCCAACGTGCCGTCCCCCATCAAGCCAAGTCCCAAAGCTAAACGCCAGCGCCGAAGTCAGCTTCCTTTTAAGAACGTAATTCAAATTTTGGTCGAGCTCGATGGCGTTGAACCGACGGTGTGGCGTCGTATTTTGGTGCCAGAAACTTTTTTCTGGAGCGATCTTCATCCCGTGCTTCAAGCCGCGATGGGATGGGGCATGGAACACGATCACGAATTTATCTTAGAAGAAAAGCACGGCCATGAAGCCGACGACAATTTCGAAAGCGAAGTCCCTATACTTCAGACTGCAAAAGTCGAAGAGAGCTTCGAGTATCTTTATGATCCAGAAGATCAGTGGCGCCACAAGGTCACGATCGAAGAAGTCTCACCTCGGAACGAGCTGATCACATATCCTGTTTGTATCGGTGGAGAAAACGCATGTCCGCCGGAAGAGTGCGGCGGACCGAAAGGCTATGAAGACTTGTTGAACTGCCTCGCCGATCCCGACTCAGAAGATCACAAGAACGTGATGGAGTGGGTCGGCGGATTCTTCGACCCCACAGGGTTTGATGCGAACTACGTGAACCAAGAGCTGCTGTGGCCACTCTCGGAAGAAATCCTCTAACGGCGCTCGCCGCTTCGAGTGAGTGCGATCTCGGCTAGTAACACTTCCGCCATCATCTGATCCAAGCGAGCTGTCGCCGCCGGCGTCGTGTTCGACGCGCGAAGGATTGAAACCATCTCTGAGAGATCTTGGATTTCCTGAGTTTTCGGGAGCCGATTACCTTCGATTATATTTTTCAAAGCCTGACCTTCGGCCCCAAGGCGGAGGTTCAATCCCGTGATCTGACCGTAGACAAGTGCAAGAAGCTCGGGATTCTCGGCTGCCAAACGAACCGATGAGGCCGGAATTTCGCGAGCGATCGCCGCGCGCTGAGTGATGCCCGAAAGCTCAATCTGAAGACCCGATAAGCGCATCTCCTGCATTTCCTGAAGACGCTTTTCAAGTTCCGTCAGCGGTCGGCGCGCAGGCGCCGGATGATCAACGTGATTGTAGTTACCCGACTCAATCGCGAACCGACGCTCGTCACCCGTCATCACACGTGGACGCGGCACCTGAAGTCGAGCCGACTCACGCGCTCGAAGTGAATCCGATAGATCTTTTTGGATTTGTTCCATCATTGCGGTGATAGCGGTCTCTCGCTCACCTGAGGTCGCAAGAATTTCCGATCGAACGGCGTCTCTTGCCTGCTGCTGGCGAGCTTCGGCGAGTGTCGCCGGGCGAAAGAGGCCTTCGCATGTTGCACCCATCGCCGAGGAGAACGACAGAACCGGCGAAACCAAGAGGCCAAGGACAAAGAGCTTCGAGATTGGAAAATTTGGAAGAAGTGGTTTTAAATTGGGCACGTGGTGGTCCTACAATTCTTTGTGTATCCGCTCTCAGCCGTCTCTCAGCCGAAAACGATTGGTTTGACCACTAGCGTTTTCATTTCTCGGGCCAACTGCACTCGTCCTTGGCTGCCAGACCGCCCCTGTTTCCAAAGGCCCCGTTAAGACGCGATATGGCCCCCGTTTACGCATGCGGCTAGAGCAAAATGTTTTTGACGACCCAAGGCTCGCAAGAGGTAGTTTTGATAAAGGCGTCCAGGGATTTGGGCGCGCGCAAGATATAAGCTGGAAATAGGGTCCGGCGTTTCTACCAGGCACCGTAAATGCCTGACTACTTGGAGAACGAAATGGATCATTCCGCTCGAAAGATGTCTTCGGCCGTTGGTAACTCTGCATGGGGAACCATGTTGTCCCTCAGTCTGACCCTTACTTTAGTTCTGGGTCTTGCGATTGCGCCCAACTCTGCTTTTGCTGGCCAACAATTTCCTCTGGGTCCCGACCTACAAATGACGCCTGGATCACTTTGCAATCGCGGCTCGACGACTCGCTACCCTGAGCGAATTCGTTACTGCGCTCGGCACGTCGATCCTCAACTAAAAAATCAAATCATTCGCGATTACGATATGGAGCTTGGTTACAACGTTCGGCAAATGGCTCGTCGCAAGTTTAAGATCGACCATTTCATTCCGCTGTGCGCCGGCGGCAGCAACAACGTCGATAATCTGTGGCCGCAGCATGAGTCAGTTTACGAGATCACTGATCCTTTAGAGCCAGCCGTTTGCGAAAAAATGGCGGCGGGTCGCCTTCTTCAAGTGGACGCAATCATTCTGGTCCGCCAAGCGAAAACGGATCTCTCAAAAGCGCGAGAGATCCTTTCGTACATCGAGTCTCTTTAGTTTTAAAACCAGTATTTCAGAACGCCGTTCACAGTGAGTCCATCGGACTCATTGCTGCTGACGATCATGTAGCGAGCTTCTGCGCCCACCGACAGATACGACAGGTACTGTCCCGACCACTCGCGGACAGGAATGTCGAAGCCGACCATCGGAGCAAGACCGAAGTACGTTGCGTCTTGGTTGATGATGGGTCCCGTCGCTACGCCCACGTAGCTATTTTTGATGACCGGAAGTGTTCCACCAAAGTTGTAGCTTCCGCGAACCAACACGGCCGTGCGATCAAGATCGCGAACGTTTGAATTTTTAGCTTCGTTTTTCGAGAACGTAAGTGACATTCCAAGACCAAACGGAATGTACGGCTGAAAACCAAAACTCATTCCGTACTCGGCGCCCGTCTTGTAGCTGCCTTCAGGATTTGTCACTCCGGCGGTCACGCCGATGTGCGGGTTCAAACCTTCCTGCAAAACTTCGCGCGGTGTCGGGAATGTCGACGACGTCACGGCTGTCGAAGGAGCTTCCATCGACGTCGCAGCCACGACGGACGTTGCTGACAGCGATGCGGCAATAAGAACCGTAAGTAGGCCCGCGGTTCGGGCCGAAATTTTAGACGAGCGTACGGACTGAGTGGTCATCGAGTGTCTCCTAGAAAACAGGTTGAAGCCGAACGCTCCCCCAGATCATGCGCTTTCAGCAATGAGCAACGCTTACCGTCACCACCACAGCCGTCGTGCCTATCATCATCACCATGTTGACCCACGGTCACCTGCGGCTCTTTCGGGCAGATTCCGCTTCCCGGACTGAATCCGGGGACCGACCCTTAGATTTTGCGCGGATCGATTCGACTGTGGCCCTAGGGAGCGGCGTGACTTTCGCTCGTGCGAATCCCCGCCCCGTCAACTGCACCTAAAAACTCAGGAGCTCATTCATGCCCGCCGACAACCGGACCGCGAAGTTTGAAAAATTCATGGAAAATAATTTTGCGCCAAAAGCCGAGCGCCTCATCGAACGCCTGGCCAAGGACGCCGAGAATCGACCGCTCATTGCCAACGTCGCTTGCCTGGTCATGGCCCTCATGAGTCTTCACTCGCTTTCCGCTGTTCCTCTAATGTGGGCCTACCGAGACCTTTACGAAGCTGTTCCGCAGGTCTCGAGCTATCTGACGGTCTTCATCCTTGGCGCCGCCGTTCAAGCAGTCGCCGCTTTTGGGCTTTACCGTTCTAAAACCTACGGAATGCACGCCGTCGCGCTTTCGATCGTCATGGATGTCATTGCCGGAGTGACGACAGGCGCCTTCGACTTCGTGGGTGCGATCGTCAGTGGCTTCTTGTTCTACTTTTTATGGCTGGAGCGAGCGAAGTTTTCGAAGCCGTCCTTGCCTGTTCAGGAGTAACCAAGCCATCCTTTAAGAACTTATGTCGGTTCAAAAAGTAGATGTGCTTGTTATTGGTGGAGGAATTGTCGGAGCTTGCGTTGCGCGCGAGCTTCAGACCTCGGGCCGTCAAGTCACATTGGTTGAACGCGGACAACCAGGCCAAGCGTGCTCTTTTGCTAACGCCGGATGGCTCACGCCGTGTTTTGCGATGCCACTTCCGCAGCCCGGTATGTTTTGGAAATCCATCGGCTGGCTTTTTGATCCGACAAGCCCTCTTCACATTCAACCAAATTTGAGTCCGACTTTAGTGCGGTGGATGTGGCTTTTTTTAAGAGCGATGAATCGCGAACAGATGGAGAAATCTGTTTCGATCCTCACGAAAATTTCCTCCTTCAGTCTCGACTTCTACCGCGAGCTTGGTGCGCGATCGAAGCGCCCGATCGGATTCGAAAATCGCGGACTTTTAATGGTGAGCGGAACCGCAGCGGGTCTTGATTACGCCACGATCGAAATGCAGCTTATGAAAGAGCGCGGGATTGATGGGCGTCTCATGAAACAAGATGAAGCGCTAAACTTTGAGCCGGCTCTTCGACCGATCGTTCGTGGCGGTGTTTATTTTCCTGGCGAAGCGCAAGCCGACCCTTACGCGACAACACTTGCCGTCATGGATGAATTTACGGCGGCTGGAGGAGTGAGCCACGCCAATGCCGAGGCCTACCAGTTCGAAATTGAAAATGGTCGTATCCGCCGTGTTCTCACCACGCGTGGAGTTTTTGAAGCTGATCTTGTGGTGCTGGCCACAGGCGCTTGGTCCAAAGACGTGGCTAAGGAACTGAAGCTAAATATTCCGATTTTGGGCGGTAAAGGTTATTCGATGAGTGTGGATATGCCCGAGGGAGCCGACTCCGGTGTGGATTCTGATTTCAGAAAGCCAAAGGTTCCGATCATGATTGTTGAAAAGAAAATCGCGGTGACTCCTTTTCAAAATCACGTGCGTCTGGCTGGAACATTGGAATTGGTCGACCAAGATTTTTCGATTTCTTCGCGGCGTCTTCAGGGCGTTCACAGCGGCGCGCGCGAGTACTTAAAATTCGATTCAGATTTTTCTGAGGCTCGCGATATTTGGCGAGGCCTTCGGCCTTGTACGCCCGATGGTGTTCCGATCATTGGACCGTCGACGCGTGTCTCGAATCTTTTCTACTGCGCGGGACATCAACTTTTAGGTTTTCAATCGGCGCCCGGATCTGCTCGGCTGGCTGCGGACTTGATTTTAGGACGATCACCTTTGGTCGATCCAAAAGGTTTTCAAGCCGATCGTTTCGAATAGCGAAAAATCATCTCGGCCACACAAACTGGTTTTTCGCTGCCGTTTTTTTCGATCGTCACGGACCACGTCGCCTGTTTTACCGATGGCGAAATCTCATCAAGACTCTTCAAAAGAAACCGTGCGCGAATTTCACTACCCGCCGGAACCATCGCGATAAAACGGACCTTGTTGAGTCCGTAGTTGATCACTTGAGAGACATCTTCGATTTCAAGTGTCTCCAGCGCGAATTTCGCCAAGAGAGATAGCGTCAGGTAACCGTGCGCGATCGTCGACTTCACCGGAGACTCGGCCTTCGCTCGAGCGACATCCACATGAATCCACTGATGATCGTCGGTCGCATCGGCAAAACGATTGATGCGGTCTTGATCAATGAGAAGATAGTCGCTAGCGCCAATCTCCTGCCCCAAATACTTTGAAAGCTCGTCAAGACTTCGAAGTTTCAATTTTGCCATGTCATATCCTCATTTCGCAGATCTCGGGGCTGATGATCAGTCGCGCTTCGGTGTTTTTCATGATCTCTTCGACCGAAACGCCCGGAGCAAATTCCTTTAAGACCAATCCTTCTGTCGTTGGTTCAATCACAGCAAGCTCGGTCACGATAAGACTCACGACGCGAATGGAAGTCAGCGGTAACTTCGATATCTCCTTAATTTTCGATTCACCTTTAGAGGTATGAAGCATCGCTACGATGACACGTTTTGCGCCCGTGAGTAAATCCATGGCGCCGCCCATGCCGGGTACCATTTTTCCTGGAATCATCCAGTTCGCAAGTCGGCCCTTCGCATCGACTTCAAGGCCTCCAAGAACGGTGACGTCCACATGCCCGCCGCGAATCAGACCAAACGACATGGCCGAATCAAACGCGGCAGCCCCGGGAAGCGCTGTCACAGGCGACGCCCCTGCGTCCGTGAGATTTACGTTTTCAAAGCCTGGAAGCGGACGCGGCCCCATTCCGACAAGACCATTTTCAGAATCAAGCGCGATATCGACATCCCGTGGAATGTACTGAGGCACGAGCGTAGGGATACCAATCCCGAGATTCACAAGAGTTCCGCTTTTTAATTCTTTTGCCACGCGCCTAGCGATCAGCTCTTTTGGATCCATGGCTTCGCTCACACATCACCTCGAAACAAATAATCGACAATAACTCCGGGCGTGTTCACTTCGTCCGGCGACATCCCGCCGATCGGAAGAATTTCATCGGCGTCGGCAATCACGACTTTTCCCGCCATCGCCATGACGCCGTTAAAATTGTCGGCCGTGAATTCGTAATTGAGATTTCCGGCGGCGTCCGCAAGCTTTGTATGGACAAGCGCGAAGTCGGCACCCAGTGGAGTATCCAAAAGCCAGTCCTCGCCTAGGATTTCGATCACTCGTTTTCCTTCGGCGACCATTGTGCCAAGACCCGTCTTTGTCAGAACACCGCCAAGACCGTAACCGTGCGCGCGGATGCGTTCGACCAGAGTTCCTTGCGGAACAAGCTCGACGTCAAGTTCACCGCTCAGCATTTGCTTTTGCGTTTCGATGTTCGTTCCGATGTGCGAGGCATAAAGTTTCCTCACACATTTTGCTTTGATCAATCGGCCGACGCCAACATCCGGTCTTGCCGTGTCGTTGGTGATCACCGTCAAATTTTTTCGTCCGCCTTTGATCAGCGCATCGATGATTCGGGTCGGCGCACCGACTCCAAGAAAACCACCCACCAAGAGACTTGCTCCATCGGGGATGAGATCCAGAATATCTTGAGTTCGGCACACGGGCTTTTTCAGCATCTCAACGTCATAGCCGAAGTTTAACGGCGCTACAAAGGAGCAATTGCTACCGCTTGAGCCAGTCCCGAAGATTCACGGTGTGGACGACGGGCTCGGCCTCCATCGTGGTCGACATCGTCCAATTTTCAAACGAGAGACCTGGATGCTCGAGTTGAATCTGTTGAAGCTGCATCTGATAAAAACTTCGATCGTCTCGAGAGATGAGAAGCTTGATGGGATGAGTGTGAAACGAGTCGAGTGCGACAATCTTTTGACCCTTTGCGAGCGCATTCGCCGTATCCATCAAACTCAAATAGAACTCATGATCAGAGACAATTCGGTTGGGGTGATTTGATGTGTGATAAAAATAGACCCGCTTGCCGCTGCTGAACGTAAAAACATCGAGGCCCACTTCGACGACGGGATACTCATCGCCCCGATCGCGAGACGCCAAGTTCAACGGATCTTTGCGTGGCTTTGTTGTGAACGGCTTTTGACTTGTGGAACTTCCAAAAACTTCTTCGCGAAGTTCGGGGCTTCTTGCCAAAATTTGAATGTCTTTGACGGCGCTGGCAAGCCAGGTCGGAAGTTTTCTGACACCACGGAGGTGAAAAGGCTCGGGAAAGTTATTTAGCGAGTCTGTGAATTTTAGAGTTTTACCTTCGAACTTCAGCGGATTTTCCAAGAGGGAATTGACCTCTTTGGGCGTCGTAAGTTCTTGGACGGTCGATGGCGCCGAAGATCGCGCCGACACCATCCGACCTTGCGACTGAAACAACGACGAGCACTCGCGACTTACGTCTGCGAAACATTGTCCGCTGGCGAGAAGCGACATTAGGCTTAAGAAAAATAAACACCGGTGAATCTTCATCCTGGTCGACCTTACCGCAAAACTTTGCTCTCTTCGACGATATCAAAAAGCGCAGCAGTGGAACTTACAAGACCGTAAAAAATTGCCCGGTGTAAGAAGGGCCCTGAGTTCTGGCTCAGAGCGAGGGTTTGAATTTCCAGATGCGGTCTTTGATGAATTCAGGAGTGAGAATGGCGACCATGCGCGCTCCACGACGAATCAGCACATAGCTTTTCATACCCCAAGGGTAATGCGACAAAAGGATCACTTGATCCAGCCGGTTGAAAAGATAGTCCATGACGATCGCAATGATGACGATATCGTCCAAGAGGCCGAAGAACGGGATCCAATCAGGAATGATGTCGAAGGGAGAAATCACGAGGGCCAAGAGCGCCACGAGCACCGCTTTATCGCGATCCGGGATTCTGGGGTCGCTCGATACGGCTTTGATGAACTCGATCAGCTCTTTGATTTTCTTCAACATTGCCCGAGGATGCCTCATTTCAGGCTCGAAATCACCGTCTGCAGGGGCCTCGAGATGCCATTTTTAGGTTGAATCGAGGCCTGTCGAGCCGTATATCCTTAGGCCTCAAAGCAAGTGCCCGTCCGGGTGCTGTTGTATGGTGATTGTAGCTCAGTTGGTTAGAGCATCGGATTGTGATTCCGAGGGTCGCGGGTTCAAGTCCCGTCTTTCACCCCATTTTACTCCCTGACATTTAAGGTTCTTCGGTTCTTCTCAGTTCATGGTGGGCGTGCGCCTAAAAGCCATTAACAACAAGCATTTAGCAGTCTCAGTCGGTAATTTTCGAACGACGTATACCCGTAA
>LNDT01000015.1 GCA_001464715.1 Bdellovibrionales bacterium Ga0074137
TTCATTGAGCCAAACCATTTTCAGGCCAACGAACAGCAGAACCGACGCAAGGCCGTATTTGATGTAGATAAACTTATCCATCACGCCTGCCAACATGAAGTACATCGACCGCAGCCCCAAAATCGCGAAGATGTTCGAAGTAAAAACAATCAAAGGCTCTTTTGTCAGCGCAAAGATCGCCGGTACCGAATCAACCGCGAAAATAATGTCGCTAAGCTCAAGAAAGATGAGCGCCAAGAACAGCGGAGTTACGTACGTCAGTCCGTCTTTCTTGAAAAAAAAGTTTTGACCTTCGATTCTCGGATGTACGCGGAAGATCTTCTTCAACTGCGCGACAACGAAATTGTTCTCAAGGTCCTGGGGTTTTGTGCCCGCAAAAAACATTTTTAGTCCCGTCAGGATCAACAGGCCGCCAAAGAAGATCACGACCATGTGATACTGCATTAAAATTGAACCCATCGCGATGAAGATGGCTCTGAAAAAAAGCGCGCCCAAAATTCCCCAGAACAAAACTCGGTGCTGGTACATTTTCGGAATTCCAAAGTAGGCAAAGACAACCGCGAATACGAAGATATTGTCGACGGCGAGTGACTTCTCAACGACGAAACCCGTTAGAAATTCTAGTGCAGATGTTTTCGCTTGCGCATCGGGATCGAAACCCGGAATCGAGGTGTACCGCTCGTCGGTCGAGAACCGATGCTTTGCATACAAATAAAAGAGAACGTTGAAAACAAAGGCCAAGCTGATCCAGATAGCAGTCCAAACCGACGCCTCTTTGAAGCTGACCTCATGGGCCTTTTTGTGAAAGACACCCAAATCCAGAGCCAACACGACCAAAACGAATGCCACGAAGGCCGCGTAGAACCACCAGTAGTCATAAAACGGGAAGAGTATCATTTCGGAATTCTCCTTGAGTTGCTTCAAGAGACAACATCGGAAAATTCTAAATATCTTTCAAATCGATAAAAATCGTGATTAGCATCGTTCTGAACAATACAGAAATAATGGCGGCGATATGAGCCCATGGATCAACTATCATCATCTGTTTTACTTCAAGACAATTGCCGAAGAGGGGACCGTTTCGAAAGCGGCCGCGAAACTTCGGCTCGGCCAACCGACACTTTCGGCTCAGCTTAAGCAGTTTGAAGATACCATCGGAGTTCAACTTTTCGAGCGCCACCACAAGAAACTTGTGTTGACCGAACACGGTAAAGTCGCGCTCGACTACTCGAAAAATATCTTCCGGATGGGCTCTGAAATGTACGAGGTGCTGCACGATCGCATCAAGCCGTTAAAGCCCGCGCTTCATCTCGGCGCGCTGGATAGCGTGCCAAAGCAAATTGTTCTTCAGCTTGTGAAAAATGCGTTCCGGATATCTCCCTGCCAAATCACTCTTTCAGAGGGAAAATCGGACGAGCTTCTTCGAGAGCTCGTCGCTCACCGAATGGATCTCATGGTGACCAATTTTCTACCTACTGGCACTGACGGGAAAGGTTTGTACACAAGATCCATCACGAAGAAGAATGTCTCGTTTTATGGGGCGCCGAAATTTAAAGCGCTTCGGCGTGACTTTCCGAAATCAATATCAGGAGTTCCAATGATTCTTCCGACCTACGACAGTCGGCTTCGGCAAGATCTTGATCACTGGGCGAAGCTCAACAAGATTGAACTTAATATCATTACAGAAAGTCAGGATATCGCCGTGAAGAAGTTGATGGCGATCAGCGAGCTCGGCCTAATTCCAACCGCCACCCACACCGTCACAGGCCAAGTTCTTCGAGGTGAACTCGTTGAAATTGGCCAGCTCCGCGGAGTCCACGAGGAGCTCTTTCTTGTGACGGCACAGAGGAAGATTGAAAATCCAATTGCGTCCAGACTCATGCAGACCTTTACCGTCTGATGCTTTTTTCCAATACAGCTGAACGTTTTTATCTATTTTAACAATTCATCCATTTTACGTAAAGTTTGAGAAGTGGAAGCATGATGCTTTCAGCGCTAACTTAATGGAGACGCTATGCTGACTTCAAAAAGGATGCACCTAAACGCTCTGATTGAATCTTCCGAAGGGATTCACTTAACAGCCTACCTCGTCAATCGAGGCGACACCGAAGACATCAAAGTCCAATTGCGAAAAGCCCTTGGTCAAGCTGACGAATGGCTGGCAGCCGCAATGGCGAGTGAAGCAAGAACCAGATTCCTGGAACCTATCGAATCTCTCCTGCACGATTCCAAAATACTTCCCCAAATGAAGGGCAATATTGGCCTTTTCCGAAACCAGCACATTTTTCGGGTTCTCAACATTCCTATCGAGATCGAAGAAACATGCCAGGTCGCGACGAGCTTTCACGTGAAACCCTTGCTGCGATGGATTCAGACGGATGAAGAATTCCTTCTTGTTGGTCTCGAAAACAATTCGGCACATCTTTACTACGGAACGCAGGAAACGCTGAAGTTAGTAGAGTCGGTCTACACTATCGATCCGGACGCAGCGCGCGTCACACTTGATCGAGGAGATGTCCTGTTGTCGCTGGCTGGACGGATCGAGCAGCTCACCAGGCAGACTCAACCTAAGCTTTTCATCGCAGGAGAAAAGTCTCAGATTCAAAGCTTTGTATCGAACCTCAGTTACAAGAATCTGGTCCGCACTGCCGTGGCTGACGCCTTCGCCCAGAACGATGTCGGCGATGTCTGTGCGATGGTGCGACAACATTTACGAGTCGAATCACGTAAGACGATTTCAAGAGCCCTGGCTGAATTTCACTTTGCCGACGAGGGAAATCGTGTTCGTAAAAATCTCTTTCAAATTGCAAGAGCCGTTGTTCAAGGACGTGTCCGAAAACTGATTATTGCGGATGACGACTGTATCTTCGGCAAGATCGACAAAAGATCAGGCGGCCTTGCGCTTCATCCAATAGATCTCGATCACGAGGACGACGACATACTAGATGATCTGGCGCAGATGGTTCTAAACCAGGGGGGCGAGGTCGTTGTCGCCTCTCGAAGTGAAATTCCGATGGGTCGCCCCATTCTAGCGATTTTAAACTACGACGGAGCCGAGCTTGCGAAAGCGCTGCGCCATCAAGAAAATGAAGCATTAAAGGAGAGATTCGGATGAAACAGGAATTCGTTTTTAATTTATTGAAAAAGGTGAAAGCAGACCCAAAGCTTATGCGGAAGCTCAAGGTGGCTCTTGTCGTCGGTATGGTCGGAATTGTTCTGACCGGCACACTCTTGATTTGGGCTGGGATCTCTGCCTTCAAATATGTCGCAGGCATCGCTGTTGAGACGGCTCAGGCTCCGACAACCCAGGCTCAAATCGCCGATTTGACGACAGAATTGCAGAACCTTCCGACGGTGCAGGTTCTTAGCTGTTGGGCATCGGCTCAACGCTTGATGGATCCGCAGCCCTGGCTGGTGCATCCATTGGCCGAGAATCTCAACGGTCTAAAAGTAGCGTGCTTAGGGGCAGAAAAGATCGAACAAACTGAAACTGAAACCGAAAGAGAGACGATATGATTTTTGTGAAATTCAAGAATCTCGAAAAATCAGAATTGGCGCGCGAGGCGGTCCACGAAAGAATTGAAACTTTGGTGGCAAAGTTTCCGGATCTGGCGGCCAGTAAAATTCAAGTCACACTTGAGATGGAAAACTCGCCCCTGCAAGCCGGACCCGATGTGTTCAAAGTAAAACTCCACATTTCTGGTGCGCGGTACAATGGCCTCGGCATTGAAAAAGCTCATTCGAACCTCTATATTGCCTTGGCCGATGTGGCCGATCACATGCTTGAAAGTTTAAATCGGTTCGGAGATCGAGTGAGGGTTAGAGATTTGAGGAAGGCGCGGCAAATCGCTCAAGAAGTTCAACAGCGCCGAGGCATCGACAAAGAGAAGCTTGGGTGAGCTTTGCCAATTTCGATTTAATTATTTTATTTTTCGCCCTCGGTGCTTTTGCGTCGTGGGTGAAGTCCGATTTGGAAATTCCCGAATCGGTCTCTAAGTTCCTTTCTATTTTCTTGCTGCTCAGTCTCGGACTCAAGGGCGGCCATGAGGTCAGCTCGGCGGAGAGTCTTGGTGGATTTCTGCCAGCTCTCTCGATTGGGCTGATTTCTTGTCTTACAATACCGGTCGTTCTGGTCGTAGCTCTCAGATCACGCTTAGGAATTCCCAATGCGTCAGCGCTCGCCGCTTCTTACGGCTCCGTGAGTGCCGTCACATTCGTGACAGCTCAAAGCATCCTAGAAAAAGAAGGCATTAGTGCCAGCGGATTTATGGTGGCTGTCATGGCGCTCATGGAAATTCCGGCCATTCTGGTGGCTGTGTTTTTCTATCAAAAATTCTCCAAGAAAGAGTCGGATCAAAATCGGTCTGCGTGGACCTCGATCTTCTCAGCAAAATCGGTTGTTCTACTTTTGGGCGGATTCCTCATCGGACTTTTGATGAATGATGTGTCGTGGAAAGGCATCGCACCAGTCGTTCAGGGTTCCTTCAAAGGGGTTCTCGCATTTTTTCTTTTGGATCTCGGCTTCGTCGCACAAAAGCAGCTGAAGCAAGCTTGGAAGTTCAAATTCACCGCGCTCGTTGTTGCTATCGTTTTCCCACTTTTTTTCGGATTTCTAACCTTGGTGGCGAGCGTCTGGGCTGGTGTCTCCCAAGGCGATCAGATTCTTTTGGCTGTTCTTGTCGGAAGCGCCTCGTACATTGCAGCGCCTGCTTCGGTTCGGTCCTCGATTCGCGAGGCGAATCCAAGCTTGTACTTGGCTCTGCCGCTGGCCCTGACGTTCCCAATGAATTTGATTTTCGGCATCCCACTCTACATTGAGTTTAGTCAGTGGCTTGTCCGCTAGTTTTTTCGAAAGACTCTATGAGGGCATCCGTCAAAGACCCTTCGACCTGATCGGCGTGGACGAGCTTAAAGGTGTGTGCATATTTATTCTTTGATACAGCGGCGACGGACTTAAAATCGTCTCGTTTTTCTGGATCCCTCAAGAAGACGACAACCTCAAGATATGTTTTTTTGGGGCGTACAAAGACGTAGCAGACTTTTTTCGAGAACATGATGGCTTTGCCCGAGGCATAAATCCGTTGCTCGCCAAGACTTTGCGCGAATTCTTTCAGTTTTAGCCAGGCTTCTAATAAGTCGTCGTTGAGGTCTTGAGTAAGAGCCTTCTCGGTCGTTAACCACAGTTCGGGATCCGATTTTGGCGTAGATGCTTTTTTCGTTTTCTTCGAATTCTTCTTCGTGTTCTTTTTCTTCGTGTTCATAACGGAAGGAGAAGGTGAAAAGTTGGTGCACCGGGAAGGATTTGAACCTCCGACCACTTGATTCGTAGTCAAGTACTCTATCCAGCTGAGCTACCGGTGCGCCGAAATCGCCGAAAAAGCGAGGGTTACCGATAAAGCGAAAACCCAAGTAAATCAACTGCCCTTGTCAGAATTTCGGGATAAACTCGGGCGAAATTCACTGCTAAGATCGAATCTAAGGAGGGCAAGATGCCCACATCTCATTCACAAACCTGGATCTCGGCACTGACCGAAGCTCAAGCGACTTTAAACGCTTTCGTCAGTGATAGCGAGCAGTTGGCCAAATGCGAGGCATTTTCTAAAATTCTCATCGACACGTTCAAGAGCGGCGGAAAGCTCTTCACCTGCGGGAACGGCGGAAGTCACTGCGATGCCATGCACTTCGCAGAAGAATTCACAGGACGCTACCGTAAAAATCGAAGGCCACTGGGCGCCTTGGCCCTGGGCGATGCCTCGCACATCACTTGCGTGGCGAATGACTATGGCTTTGAGCATATTTTCTCGCGCCAGCTAGAGGGAATGGCCCGTAAAGGTGACGCTTTGGTTGGATTATCGACCTCTGGCAACTCGGCCAATGTGATCAGGGCCTTTGAATCAGCAAAGGCTATGGGCGTCCGCACGATTGGGCTCTTGGGTCGCGACGGCGGAAAACTTGCGGCCATGGCGGATCTTTCGATCGTAATTCCCGGATCGACCTCAGACCGCATTCAAGAAATGCACATTAAGCTCATCCACACGGTGATTGAGTCCGTCGAACGCGAAATCTTTCCCGAGAACTACTGATTTGGTGCTCTCGCGCACCTTGATTTGACCAGGGTGCCGTGGCAGTGTCGTTTTAAGGGCTACCAAGTCTTGCCGCAAAACGGAGTGGTGGGTGAGTGGCTTAAACCAATAGTTTGCTAAACTGTCGTACGCTGTAAAGGCGTACCGCGGGTTCAAATCCCGCCCACTCCGCCATTATAAATTCCGATATCTCGATATCAGATATCAAGATATCAAGATATCCGATATCAGATCCGAACATACACACTCAGACCCACTGAATTTATTTCTTCCCTCGCACTCAACGCGCTCTCCGTCGATGAACCAAAACCCTTGCAGACACTAGAGAATTTCATATTCGCAACCTGCCATAACGAATCGTTGGGGCCGCTGAAATAATAAATGAATGAGGGTTCGCCGCGATTCGTTGTTATCGCTTTTCGTGAGCGTGACGCAAATTTGTTTTCGTCATTTTCAGCTGTTCGGATGAGGGGTCATCGCAATGGTTTATATGAAGGTTGCGACAGCCACCTCCGATCGTCAAAAGCTTCTTGAGACTGCGTGTCGCTCTTCCGATGCAGTTCTTGTGATCGACAGCTTCCCTCCTACAGCCGAGGATCGTCCGACCATCGCGATCCGCGAGGCCAACGTGGATATCGATGGTGATGATGTGGCCGATGTCTTTCATGGTGAGCTTGTTGAGCAGCTTGTCCAGATTTCGGGGCACACGACCAAGCGCCTTAATCTTACTGAGCAGTCCTCTCTTCCCGATATCTACGAGCTCCTGCTTCCTGTTGTTGAAGGCATCGAGCGCGGCGACCTTTCGTACTCTCGAATAAATCTTTCACAAGAGAGTCCCCTGCGCCTTGAGGCCTTCAAGAAAGATCTTTTTCCAGACGATCCGACCTTCCCGATCATTACAGCGAAAAATGTGAAAGAGAATTCGGCCCGCATTCTAGAAAAGCTTTGGACGGATCGTCCCGATCTTAAGATTCAAGAACTCTCAGACCTTTTTGCACGTTTCGAAAAAGCGGGCGTTCCTGTCATTGTCGCTGCCGGAAATTTCGGTCCAGGTTTCGTCAATATGTTTTCAATTTTGCCGGGTGTGATTTCTGTCGGCTCTCTTGAAGTGACAGGAAATAAACTTCTCACGTCCTCTGACAATGCCTACGTCACGGAGTGGATGCCTGGTGTCGTTGTCCCTACAGCAGTGAAAGGCGGTTTGGATATTAGCGGAGATTTGACGCCAGAGTTTCTAACAAGCAAATTGTCGAATGGACCCGCCCTTGTTGCGAAGTGGGTGAATCAACCATTGGCTTCATCTCTATCAATCGTGGCTCCTGATTTTGTCGCATGGGCTCGGCGCGCGGCCATCACCGACCATGTCGTTCCCAATGCTGCCGTGAACATTATCGACTCTGGTTTGTATTTGACCGAGGAACTCGCAACGCTTCCCACAGTGACGTCAGGAACTGCGAAGCTGTTTCGGTCGCTCGGTACCTACGCCTTAAAAGTTCCCGGCTCGGCGCCGAGATACTTCTTCGAGGTCAACTCCGATGGGATTTTAAAATATGACCCCAAGCGCGATGGCTCACCCAATCAAAGAACTCGAATTGGTGGAACTAGTTTCGCGGCCCCACGTATTTGCGCCGCTGATTAATTAAAATCTAGCGAGACAGTGAATAGGCGATGGCATCCAGCTGATCGTTGGTGAGATTCAGATTCTGCATTTGAGGCTCACCGACGATGTTCGATCGAATTTCGGCAGCGGTCGCATTTCTGACTGTCGAAGACGCACGAAGCCCATGGCAGCTTTGGCAATTTGTTGTGTAAAGTGCCGGCCCATCAATCGACGTCACAAAAAAGCGAGCGCCCGTTCCGTAAAGATGATCGTAAGTCCGACCCGCCGAGGCCTCAAGAGGTAGACTGACAACACAGTCAAATGATCCACCCGGCGCTGAGTTGGTCGGCTGGTGGCGGCACGGTGCTCCTCCTGTATGAAGGCGATGGTTGACTGAATCATCGTTTACAATTCGAAGCGTTTGCCCGACGAAAACACGCACTGTCGTTGCAAGTGTGTTCCAAGCACTGCGGCCTGTGCCTGCAGGAATACGGAACGTGACGACCTGCGAATTTGGATCGGCCGCGGGTGGAGGATTGACCTCGGGAGCTTCTGAGCAAGAAAGATTCATCGGAACGACATTGAAGGTACCTGTCGGTGCATTGATTGTTCCCGACAAACTTATAATGCCTGAAGCTTCGCAGTGAAGTTCGGCTTCCGAAAGGACGGCGCCATTATGAACATGAACCCCTCCGCCTGGAGTCACCGTCGCTGTCCATGTCACGGTTGAGCCTGCGGGAATTCTCACACCTGAAATCACGACCTTGTAAGGTTCGTCGACGATAAGTTCTGTGGCTTCAGTGACCGACTGACCTTTACTGTCGGTGATCGTCAGCGGAATTTCACCCGAGCCGAGTTCGACCAACGAAACAGAATCGAGATTCGCCATTTCAAAACCCGAACCGCAGTTTTGAAAACTGAAAACGAGCGTTGTCGCTACTGAGAAAATAATCAGCCCGGAACCCACTCGATTTGCCATAGCCTTAAGGATGAGTGGTCCGTCGGGATCTCACAAGTCCCTAGTCTCAAAACAAGTCGTACAGAAGTTATCCGCTGATTCAGTTCATTAACTCGCGGTAGGTCTCATCGAAGACAGGCTCGAACACGAGGCCTCCGTGGCCTCCCGAATCAAAAATTCGAACGCGCTCCTTCAGGACCCCCGCCAGAGGCAACAGGTCATCGGCTCGGATGAGGAAGTCATCTTTTGAATGGATGACCATCATTCGTCCCTCAAGCCTCCGATCGACAGCCTGAACCTCTTTCGCAAAGTCGGCACTAGTTGCCGGACCTGATTCGGAGAATCCGCGAAAACTGAAGTCATTACGCCGGTTCGAAACACCATCAAAAAGTGTTTCTTGTTCGCTCGTGATTCGCTCCATGCGCGCCGAAAAAGAACCCGCCGCAAGATCAGCAAGTGCCTCCGGAAAAAGTGTTAGCGGTCGCAAAACCGTATCGAGCTCAATGAATCTTGCGAGCGGCTGAAGTGCCGCCATCAAAATTCCAACCGAGTAGGCTCGAGTCCTATTTTCGCGAAATCTGTCGGCGAGTCGGTCGATCGTTTCGCCGGCATATTTTAAATCTGTTGGTGGATTCACCGCAAAAATTGAAATCGTTTTATTTTCTTCAGAAAGACAGTCGGCCATGGAAATAGCGTGACGAGCTCCCAAGGAAAGTCCCACTAAAAGAATTTTCTCCGGGCCTGACTCGCGGAACTTTTCAACGAACTGAGACGAGTGGGTGATCTCTCGGTAAGCGTGACACAAAGAATGCACTGAAGCCTCATAGCTTGACCGGTTTTCTTTGGGAAGTCTTCGAAGGGCAAAGGCCCAGTGTGTGGGACTTGGAAGAATCAAAGTCGAATGATTGGCCGCTACAGAGTTTTGCGCCAAATGTAAATTCAGCGAACCTTGCGAATCCCCAACCAGTCCCGAGGCGACGATGGTCAAATTTTTCGATTGGCCGGGAATCCAGACGGCGACGGATTTCGGAATCGATCGATCCAATTCGGGTTGAAGCTGGGTCAGCGTCGTAAGTTCGATGCGTTCGCCGCGGTCCTCTGTGACAAAAAGCGGTGCGCGGTAAGTCAACGCCATCGGCGCCAAGGGCCGTGGCCAAAAACCCGCAATGACCAAAACAGCCAGAGACGAAACTAGCACCGTCGTTGGAATGGGAAGAAATAATTTGCGCAGCACGCTGATGAGCTTACTACCCTCTGAGCGCCGTGGGAACAAAATCACCTTTGTT